>DAOVQH010000009.1 GCA_030628755.1 Candidatus Cloacimonadota bacterium
CCCACCAGATCATATTCCCATGAATCGGTTATTTCAACTTCCACGATATCACCTACTTCTGCCTTTCCTTCTTCTATAAAAACAGTTCCGTCAATTTCAGGTGCATCGAAATAACCTCTTCCTTCAAAGGGAAATTCTTTGTCATCGCTAATTCGGTCAATAATTACTTTTATTTTTTTGCCGATAAGACCAGCAAGAAATTCCTCGGAAATGCTCTGCTGAATTAACATTAACTCATCTTTTCTTGTTTCTGCAACTTCTTTGGGAACCTGTTCTTTCAAACTATATGCAGGAGTATCTTCTTCACGGGAATAAGTGAAAATACCCAGTCTTTCAAATTTTGTTTCGTGGATAAAATCTTTCAGTTCCTGAAATTTCTCTTCTGTTTCTCCCGGATAACCCACTATCAATGTCGTGCGGATGATAGCCCGGGGGATTTTATTTCTTATTTCATTTATAATTGAAATGATTTTTTTCTTCGTAACTTTACGGTTCATGCTTTGCAGGATTTCATCATTAATGTGCTGGATTGGAACCTCGAAATATTTACAGACTTTCGAAAGCTTTGCGATAGTATTTATAATCTCCGATGTAATATGAACAGGATGAAGATACAAGAGGCGTATCCATTCAAATTTGTCGATTTTGTGAAGTTCAGTAAGAAGTTCAGCCAATTTTGGTTTTCCGTAAATATCCACACCATATTGAGCAGTATCCTGAGCTGTGATTATCAATTCTTTTACACCTCTTTCTGCAAGGGATTGAGCTTCTTTTATCAGGTTTTTTATGGGAACACTTTGCAGGTCTCCTCTGATAGCAGGAATGGCACAATAACTGCAATGATTATTACACCCATCACTCACACGCAGAAAGGCAAAATGGGGGAGAGTCAGGAGTTTTCGTTCGGTTACAGGATTTGTTTTAAATATTTTAGCAAAGCTTTGAAAATCTTTAAATTCGACTAATTCATCGATTTCAGGAATGGATTCTTTTATTTCGTTAAAATATCTTTTTATTAGGCAACCTGTAACGATAAGTCTCTTGCAATTTCCTGTTTTTTTAAATTCTACTGCTGTTAAAATGGTTTCTATGGATTCTTCCTTGGCATCCAGGATAAAACCACAGGTATTGATTATAATTACTTCAGCTTCTTCCCACAGGTCTGTTTGAATGAAGTTTTTTTGCTCAATAATAGCAGCAAAGATTTCGCTATCTACAAGGTTCTTTGAACAACCCAGACTTATCATTGCATATTTTTTCATTTAGTACTCAAATATTCCATTTTATTCCCCTTTGTAAGGGGAAACAAAAAGGGGTTCAACTTATTTTTTCTCCAAAATATACTTGTTCCCATGCTCCTGCGTGGGAATACATTAAACTTGCCAAGTTTTCAAAACTTGGCAAGTTTCATTTAGCGCTAAACTTGACACAAGTCGAAAGATCTTGTGTTAAGTTGATTGATTATATGAAACATCAATGAAACAATCATTATCATTCCAATAAAAAATTGACTGTATTCAACTTAAGTCATCCCGCACTAATTTGGAAATCTTATTATACAACAAGCAAATAAGTGCAGGATAACTCAAGTTTAGATACTTGACACAACTCAGTGCATCTCGGTGTTCTAAATCACCTTTTCTGTCATAATATTTTCTCAAACCGGAGGTTTGAGTTACTTAATCCAGCAGATGTACGATAACACCCGACCGAAGTTTCGGTTCGAACCAGGTTGACTTTGGTGGCATTACTTTACCAGCATCTGTAATTGCCATCAGTTGCTCGATGGAAGTGGGATACATGGAAAAAGCTACAGCTTCACCAGTATCTACTCGACGCGATAGCTCTTCCATCCCTCGAATTCCGCCAATAAAATCAATTCGTTTGTCTTTACGGGGGTCACCAATTCCCAGGATGGGGGCTAAAAGATTTTCCTGAAGGATGGATACATCCAGAGATTTTACAAGGTCATGTTCCGAGAATGTTCCTTTCTTTGCTAAAAGTTTATACCAGGTACCATCGAGGTACATCCCGAAATTATGCAAACTTTCCGGACGATAAGGAGTATCCATTGAAGAAGTTTCAAATTTCTCTTCAACCAATTCCAGGAATTCTTTAACAGAATGATCATTCAAATCTTTTACAACCCGATTATAATCCATAATATAAAGCTGATCATGTGGAAAGATAACCGATAAAAAGTAGTTGTATTCTTCTTCCCCTGTATGTTCTGGATTGGCTTTTCTTCTCCTTTGACCAACGATAGTTCCTGAAGCTGAGCGATGATGTCCATCTGCTACATAAAGATAATCAATATCTTTAAATATATTAATGATTTTTTCGATATTTTTCTCATCATCTATCTTCCAGAAAATGTGCCTGATACCATTATCTGCTTCGAAGTCATAAATCGGTTTCTTTTTTATGAGTTCAGAAACCAGGTTGTTCATATCATCACGTGCTTTATAAGTGAGAAAAACCGGACCTGTATTGGCATTTAAAATATCCACATGCTTAATTCTGTCTGCCTCTTTTTCTGCACGTGTAAACTCGTGTTTTTTAATGATGTCGTTTTCGTAATCTTCGATAGAAGCTCCAGCAACCAATCCTATCTGGTCGATATTTCCCATTTTCAGTCGATAAAGATAGAAGCACGGTTTCTTATCCTGGATCAGGACACCTTTTTTAATCATTTTATAAAGGTTTTCTTTGCCTTTTTGATAAACAGATTCGTCGTAAAGATTAGTTTCTTCTGGAAGATCAATCTCCGGTTTCACTACATGCAGGAAGCTGTAAGGTTTTCCTATAATCTGTTTGCGGGCTTCAGAAGAATTCAGGACATCATAAGGTGGAGAAGCAACAGCTTTTACCTTTCTGCGAGCAGGTCGCACTCCTTTGAACGGTTTTATCATAGCCATTTATTACTCCCGAATTATTTACTTTTCTCGATCTTCAGATACACTTCCTTACCATTTACATCCCATTTTTTCATGTCACTATCTGGTTTTTTAACGAGAGTAACTGAATTAGTAAGCGTTTCATTTTTAATGTACTCGGAATATGTGGAAAATACTTTCCGGATATCATCTCCTGCATAATAGAACAGATTTATTCTGTCCATGATCTCGAAATCTCTTTCCTTACGTGTATATTGAATTTTATTTACAAGTTCGCGAGCCAGTCCTTCCTCTATCAGTTCCGGGGTCAAGGTTATATCCAAAGCGACAAAAATGTCCTTATTAGTCTCAAAAACAAAACCGTCTTTATCCTTGATGGAAATAAACAGGTCTTCTTCAGTAAGTTTGAAAGTTCCTCCATCGATTTCTAGGTAATAATCCTTTCCCTGACGTAAAGTTTCAACAATATGGTTTGCATCCATCTGTTCAAGGGCTGCAGTAATGCGATTTATGTGTTTCCCATATTTCGGTCCCATTACTTTGAAATTCGGTTTGAATTCATAGCTGATAAAATCACTCTTTTCCTTGATGTATTTAATCTCTTTTATATTGATTTCTTCTTTGATGAGATTTTCCATCCTAACAACCAGAGACTTATATTTTTCTGGAATATAAAAAGCTGTAAGGGTCTGACGAACCTTTATCTGACAGGTATTTCGGGCTGCTCTACCCAGAGATACAAGGTCAATAACTATTCTCATCTCTTCTTCTAATTTCGGATAGATCACATCTTTATTACAAACTGGATAATCTTCGAGGTGTACACTTTCCTTGCCTGTCAGGTTAAGAAATATCTCTTCGGAAAGAAACGGAGCAAAGGGAGCCATTAATTTACTAACTGCAATCAAAACCTGATGCAGGGTAAGAAATGCCTGCTTTTTATCTTCTGTCAGTTCCATTTCCCAGTATCTTCTTCTACTTCGGCGTACATACCAGTTGGAAAGTTCATCAACCACAAAACTCTGGATTGCTCGTACTGCTCTGGTAAGATCATATTTATCGATGTTTCTGGTTACATCGGAAATAAGGCTATTAAGTCTGGAAATTACCCATCTGTCGATTTCTGCTGTTTTTTCATCCGTTATTTCGTATTTATTGGCATCGAAATTATCAATATTCGCATAGGTCACATAAAATGAATAAACATTCTTCAGAGTTCCGAAGAATTTATTTACTATCTCTACAACTGCTTTTTCATCGAACCTGGTTGGAATCCAGGGAGGACTTACAACGAGCAAATACCAGCGAACTGCATCTGCACCATACTTTTCCATCATTTCTATGGGGTTGAGAATGTTACCTTTCCTTTTGCTCATTTTCTGACCTTCTTTATCGAGTATAAGGTCATTTACCAGCACATTATTATAAGAGGATTTTCCCATTAACATTGTGGAGATAGCCAGCATTGAATAGAACCAACCGCGTGTCTGGTCGATTCCTTCACTGATGAAATCTGCAGGGAACAGCTCTTTTTCAAATCTATCTTTATTCTCAAACGGATAGTGCCATTGTGCAAAAGGCATAGCACCACTATCGAACCAGCAGTCGATAACTTCCGGTGTTCTGAGCATCTTACCTTTGCATTTTGGACATGTAAGTTCAATATCATCCACGTATGGTCTGTGAAGCTCGATATCTTCAGGAACATCAGAACCAGTTTTCATTTTACCTTTTTCGCGCAGTTCTTTGATTGAGCCAATGCTTTCTAATTCGCCGCATTTCTTACAAACCCAGATATTGAGGGGAGTTCCCCAGAACCTGTCACGGGAAATTGCCCAGTCCACGTTATTTTCCAACCACTCACCAAAGCGCTTTTCTCCGACAAATGGGGGATACCAGTTTATTTTCCTGTTGTTTTCCAGCATCTGCTCTTTGTAATCACTGGTTTTGATGTACCAGCTTGAACGTGCATAGTAAATAAGTGGACTATCACAACGCCAGCAGAATGGATAGCTGTGAACGATCTGTTTGAGTTTATAAAGCAGATTTCTTTCTTTCAGGTTTCGGATGATCCCTTTATCTGCATCTTTAACGAATACTCCAGCCCAATAAGTTACTTTTTCAGTAAATTTTCCAGCTTCATCTACAGGTTGAATTACAGGCAGGTTATATAATTGTCCGATGTCGTAGTCATCCTGACCAAAAGCAGGAGCTGTATGAACAACTCCAGTTCCTTCATCCATTGTTACGTAATCTGCCAGAGCGATGTAGAATGCTTTTTCCTTGGGAACAACAAATGGGAAAAGCTGCTCAAATTCTTTGAATTCAAGTTCTTTACCTGTGTATTCCTCAACGATTTCATATTCGCCTTCGATGACTTCAAGGCGTGCTTTTGCCAGAATAAGAAATTCATTGTTGTGTTTGATCTTCACATATATTTTAGATGGATGAACAACAAGAGCTACATTTGAGATGAGTGTCCAGGGTGTTGTTGTCCAGGCTAAGAAAAAGGTTTTATCTTCCTCTTTTACTTTGAATTTAATGAAAACCGAAGGGTCTTCTGTATCTTCATATCCCTGTGCAACCTCGTGACTGGAAAGTGGAGTTCCGCAACTGGGGCAATAAGGAACGATCTTATGACCTTTGTAGATCAATCCTTTCTTATAATAATCGTTCAAAATCCACCATACAGTTTCGATATAATCGTTTGTAAGGGTGATGTATGGATTATTCATGTCTATCCAGTAGCCCATGATTCTGGTCATTTCACGCCATTCTTTTTCGTAAGTAAATACAGATTCTTTACATTTATTGTTGAATTTTTCCAAACCGTATTCTTCAATTTCTTTTTTGTCTTTCAAGCCGAGCTGTTTTTCAACTTCTATCTCAACGGGAAGACCGTGAGTATCCCAACCAGCTTTTCTTTTTACAAGAAAGCCTTTCATTGTTTTATAACGGCAGATCGAGTCTTTGATAGCCCTGGAAATTACGTGGTGAATTCCGGGCATACCGTTTGCTGTGGGAGGTCCTTCAAAAAACACAAATTGTTTTGCTTTTTCGCGATATTTCTCGCTTTTTACAGCAGTGTCTTCTTCTTCCCAGTATTTGCGGATCCTTTTTTCCAGGTCTGCTGTTTTTTCTTTTATATTTACACTTTTATACATTTAAACTCCTGTTTAAAAAATCTATGAAGAGAATTAGCATAAGCCAACTCTCAAAGGTTATTCTTTATCTTCTTTAAATAATTCTTTGTAATATTCTTTCAGCTCTGGAATGTCTTTCACATAATCTTTCCAGGCTTTTGTTGCTTTTTCAATGTCCACGCATTTATGACATAACATAATTGTGTTATCAGGAGTTGTGCCAATATAACCGCGGTCATAACAGGTGTTACAGGTTTTTTTCTTCCTGTTATGAGCCGCCAGCTCCTTTGCCTTTTCCAGGTGCTTATCATCTAATCTGAACATTATCTACCTCTTAATAAGCCTAAGGCTTATAAAACTTGCTCAAAACTTTTTTAATATGTGTAAATGTCAATATTAATAAGCTAACAGGAATCCTTCGAAAAAATTTCAGAATCGTTTTGGCTCTCGGACGCAACTACTACTTATCCGTAGCTGGAGCTACAAACACAACATTTCACAGCAGGAGCTATGAAACGAGTAAAAGCTTGTTAATTGGAATTGTTAGATTGGAATCCCTCTGCCGGTCTTCTCCGGCAACTGCCGGATACGCCCCGACAGGCTATACGCCACAGCGTATAAATCTCCTTTCAAAACAAAGGGAGAACATAAGAAACCGTTAAAAGAAAGCAAAACTGTATTCATTCCTAAACTTATATTGGAAATGGAATGATTTGCAACGGTTGAATTTCGCACGATCTAAGTGTCCAATCTGTTTTTTCACATAATGAACCGGAAAGTTCATCATGAGTAAATTCTTCCTGTTTATCTACGTTTCCCTTTTAGGAATGAAATTCCGTCTCAAAGGGAATTGTATCTGTCTGGGCGTAGTCCCGAAAATTTTCGGGACGAAGACTGAAAGGATTCCGATAACTTCTCGTTCCTAAACTCCGTTTGGGAACGTAGATGTTTTTGAAACTACGTTTCGCAACCTCGAAAGGGTAAAGTTCCCAGGAATCTTTAACACTCTGGTTACAAAGCCCCAGCCTGTCGGGGCGTAGTTTACGGAGACTGGCTTGGTAACCTGCTCTCGTTAAATAGCTCCAGCTATGTGACGCAACTACTACTTTATCCGTAGCTGGAGCTACAAACACAACATTTCACAGCAGGACCTATGAAACGAGTAATGTTATCAGTACTTTATCATATTTTTGTTTAATTGATATTTTATTCTTGACGCAGTTAAAAGCTTTAAACAATCTACATTTAATGGAATACAGTCTGAATGTAAAAGAAAAATATGGAAAATTATCAGAAATATTTTAAAGAAATAAAAGAAAGACTTGAGGATGGAACTGAAAGAAGTCTTTATAAACCATTAGGTAATTTCCTGGAAGAATTTATCAAAGATAATTTCAAAAGAGAGATAAAAGCTGTTATTGAACAATCTGCAAAGAATTATGATAAACCTATCGGATTTCCTGATATTGTAATTAAGCAACAAGATTTCCCAATCGGATATATTGAAGTTAAACTACCGGAAGATACTTTGGATAAAGAGAAATTCAAAGAACAATTTGAAAGATATAGAAATTCTTTAGAAAACATTATATTTACCAACCTGAAAAACTGGGAATTATGGCAGTGGAACAGTAAAGGAAAACCTGTTAAACAAAAAGAAATCATCTTTGATTACATAAAACCGGATAACTTTGAACCTTTATATGAAATATTGGATTTATTCTTAATATATCAATCATATCCAATAAAAACTGCAAAACAATTAGCCTTTAATTTAGCAAAGAAAACAAAATTGCTTTCAACTACAGTAGAAGAACTCCTGGAAGATTATGAACCTCTTCAGAAAACAAAAGAAGGATTTGAAAAAACACTCCTTCCGAATTTAACCAATCATGATTTTGCCAACCTCTTTGCTGAAACTTTTTCCTATTCTTTATTCATAGCTGCTGTTTATCATCACGAAAATTTCGTTTTGAGAGAATTTACCTTAACGACTGCTGTGGATTATATTCCTTCTGCAATTCCTGTGTTGAATGATATGTATCGCCTGGTTATGAATGCAACCAGACTGATACCGGAACTAAGGGAATCTGTTGATATTATTATCAGACAACTGGAATATTCCTTTCTGGAATATATTATTCCTAAATTCAAAATCAGTGAATCAGAAGATGACCCGATCCTCTATTTTTATGAACCTTTCCTCAAAGTATATGATAAAGATACTCGAAAGAATCGTGCTGTTTATCTTACTCCCAAACCGGTTATTAATTTTATCATTCGTTCGATAGATCATATTTTACAAACTGATTTTAATCTTAAGAATGGTTTAATGAATAAAAATGTAAAAGTTCTCGATCCGGCAACAGGAACAGGAGCTTTCCTGATAAAAGCAATTGAAATTATAAAAGAAAAGATAGATAAAAAATATGGTGCTTTACATCTGGAAAAAGAACAGTTTAATAAAGAAGTAACAGAACATATTTTAGAAAATTTCTTTGCCTTTGAATTTATGGTTGCTTCTTATGCTATTGCTCATTTCAAGATGAATCTTACTTTGAACAAACTCGGTTTCAGTTTGGAAAAGACTAATAAACGTTTCAAAATATATCTGGCAAACACTCTCGATAATCCGGAAAAAGAACCGATGAGTTTATTTGGTTTTGATTTTATCACAAAAGAAAGTGAAGCTGCTCAAAATGTAAAACAAAATGAAAATATAATTGCGATCTTTGGAAATCCACCTTATAAAGGGAGCAGTGAAAACCCAAGTGAAGAACTGATTTATAGAAAAAAAGGTGAAAAATATATTAATGATTTTGAGCCAGTTTTTGATAATAAAGGTCGTTTGACGAAATTAAATCCGATAAGTAAAAAGAGAAATAAAGACGGTTGGGTTAAACAAAAAAACTGGATCGGAATGCAAATTGAATACTATAAATATGCTGATGGAAAGAAATTAGACGAAAGAAATCCCAAATGGTTGCAGGACGATTATGTGAAATTTATTCGTTTTGCCCAAAACAGGATTGACCATCACGGAAGGGGTGTTATCGGTTATATTGTGAATCATTCGTTCCTCGATAACCCCACATTCCGTTATATGAGAAAATCTCTTCTCGATAGTTTTGATAAGATTTATATCGTTAACCTGCACGGAAGTTCAAAGAAAAAGGAAAAAGCTCCTGACGGTTCGAAAGATGAGAATATTTTCCAGATCGAACAAGGCGTTTGCATTATTATTATGATCAAACTCGAAGAACCGCAGGATGAATGTAAAATCTTTTATAAGGATAAATTCGGATTAAAGAAAGGAAAGGAAGCATTTCTGAATAAATTTGATTTGAGTAAATTTGAAGAAATCGGATTTACTGAGTTGAAACCTAAAAGCGATATGTATTATTTTATTCCTCGAAATACTGAACTTGAAGATGAATATTCATTGTTCTGGAGTGTGAAAGATATTTTTAAAGTTAATGGAGTTGGAATTACAACTGCACACGATGATTTTGTAATTGATAATAAGAAAGAATTGTTGTTAAAGAGATTTAAGAACTTTAAGAATTGTAAAAGAGATGCTGAATTATTACACAATATGTTTAATGTTAGAAAGAAGAAAGGTTGGGATATTTTAAAAGGATGGGATAATTTACAAAAAGAAGATTCTCTTAATGATTTTATAAAATCCATTTCATATAGACCTTTTGAAAATAGATATATTTTTTATGAAAATAAATTAGTTTGGAGAACAGTCAAAGAAATTATGCAATATATGTTGAAAGATAATATTGGGTTGATAACAAACAGAAATACTAAGATTGGTGATTTTAATTCCGTTTTCTCAACGACTTTTTTATTAGATGCTCATTATGTTGATAATATAAGTTATTTATTTCCATTATATCTTTATTCTGAAAAAGAAGAGCATTTATTCGCAGAGGAAAAGGAAGTTAATTTCACAGATGAATTTAAGAAATATTGGAAAAGTGAATTAACAGAATTTTCAGAAGAGGATATTTTCTATTATATTTATACTCTTTTGTATTCCCATAATTACCGCAAAAGATACAATGAATTCCTGAAAACAGATTTCCCGAGAATAGATTTCAGTTTTATGAAAGAAAATGGAAAAAAACTTATCAATTTTGGTAAACAGCTTGTAAATTTACATTTGATGAAAGCAGAGATATTGAATAAACAGGAAGATTGGGATTTCAGTGTTATCAAAAAACCTTCCGAAGCTTCAAAAGATTCGGAAGGTTATAAAATACAATACAATCTGAAAGCAGATATTTATAAAGATAATGAAATCTATCTCAATCCGAATTGTTTTATAGAACCTGTCGAACCGGAAGTTTTCAATTTTATGATCGGTGGTTATAAAGTTCTGGAGAAATTCATTACAGACCATAAAAATGAAACTTTAGAACTTGATGATTTGATGCATTATTTGAAGATCATTGTGATAGCGAAGGAGACGATTGGGTTGATGGTGGAGATAGATGACGTAATTCAATTTTGATTTAATAAAAAAGGAGGAATAAAATGAGTAAAGAAATGAATAATATTCTAAATAAAAGATAAACCGTTGAAACGGTTATTAATATAGTGTTTTGTTATTTAATCACCCAGATGAATCCGGGTGTTATTCTGAAAAAATTGAGTTTTTTTAAATCAGATGAATACTATAATTGTTGTATTTGGTGCTAATCATTATAAACTTTCCGAATCTTATTTTTTAGAGTTTCTTTGTGGGAAGCTTCGGAAAGTGTTTTTATCAAAGTTTTTTGTTCGTTTTGTTAGATATTAGAAGGGTCCTGCATAATTCATATTGAAACCACTAAAGTGGTTCTGTGCGAGTTTTGTCTCCTTTTATCCCACAGTTAAAACTGTGGGTTAATGATATACTGAATATCGAATTAACCCACAACTTCAGTTGTGGGAATAATCAAACCCACGTATGAAAATTTCAACCATTTTAATGGTTTCTGAAATTTTGCCTAATTATGCAGAACTCATTTAGATATTAGAAAAAGGGAGTCATCATGCCATCCATAATCTGGTCAGATTATCCTGATTTTTCAAAGGGGAACGGTTTGAAACCGTTCCAAAAGAAAATAAACATAATAGGAAAGGTTTGTGGAACAGGAAAATATTTGTTTATTTAAAATTTAGTTCTTCTCTTGTATGTTCTGTTGTATAACATCGTTATAGGCTATGAAGCGTGGTAGCTACAAGTGAATCACCTTTCAACCCATAATAAGGCTGATGTGAAACTACAAACGCTCGTAAATCCGTCTCACCCGCCATGCTTTATGCATCTTCCCATATTTTTCGAATTTCAGAAAATTCATTTTTATTTAAACGCAATGTTTTCCATTTGTTAATATATTCTGGTATTTTAATTCTTTTCCAGTTGAAATAATTGTTTAATGCAACTGTAAGCTTTGCAGCTCCAATTTTATAAGAGATTTTATTAATTACAATTTCAGTTGAGTCTTGAGATAAAATTTCAGTTTCTGAAATAAGATGACTCAGCCCAATTTTCATATTTGTAAATATTTTATCATTTATAAAATCCGGGTAATCATTGATCACCAGAGTCATTACATCAATAAATGAAACAAGCCCTATTTCACTACGATTTCTTATCTGCTCGCTAATAGTAAGAACCAAATTATCTATATTATCAATATTCAATTCTATAAGTTTTATTACCCCTTTAAGTGCATCATCTATTTTACTTTTCGACTTAGAAAATAAGTTTTCGTAAATTTTAGTATATATTTTATCTTTATTTCTAGGTAATAAATAATAACATGAAGCTGTTGCTTCATTATTTAACATTCTGAATTCTTCGAATTCATTTAGTATTCTTTGTAATTCTTTTTTTTGAGATTCATCAATTAATTTATAGTTTGGTCCAAATATATTTGAATATAAAGAAATTAAATTCGTAAATCTCTCCATAAATTCTTCTTTTATTGAACCAAAAAAATGTGAAGTATTCTTTTCTTTCAAATATTTTTTATCTGCATCCCACCATTCTACTGATTTTTTTATCAATACTCTAATATCCTCTTTATGCCAAGTGTAGTTGATATTTGAGTTCGATGTGCCATTTATTTCCTGAAAACTACGAATATTTCCCCCTGTCATTGAAACCCCTTTTCCCTGTTTATTAGCTTGAATTTGAAACTCTGTTTTATATATATATTCTCTTAATAACTGTTCAGGGTTTACATTTGAAGGGTGAGGTAAATTGATAAAAGCAAAATAATAATATTTTGTATCTTTTGGGAAACCACTTTTTTCTTCTTTTTTACTCCATAATAGTTCACCTAATTGGTCTGTTTGCTTTTTTGACAAACAATCCAACTCCCACAATTTTATCAAGCGGTTCAACGCATTTTGCCTTTCTCTTGGTGTTTTTTTTGCAATTTCCATTAATTCTTTGATTTTATCATCTTCAATTTTGATTTTTTGCACTTTTTTTAGAATCTTTTTATTGATTTCAATGTATTCAAATGGGTCTATGTATTCGTTGTCAATTAAATGATGGAGTTTGGGTAAAATCGGGAACTCTAATAAAATAGGTATTATTTGGTATTGATCAGATTTAGAAAATGATTTTATCAATCGTTTGGTTAAATTTGCAATACCTCTATATCTGTCCCTAATCTCTGATGCAAAAACCTTTTTTATGTACGACAAAAGCTTCAACTTTAATTCATGATTACTTTTAATGCATAATCTTGATAAAATTTCTGGAATAACAGTGGATAAAGAAATTGCAAAAGTAGTATTTCTAAAAGTATCGCCATTTTTGATTTCACTCACAGATTTTTCAAGTACAGAAAGATATTCATTAATTTGTCTATCGATGTTTTCTGAATCCATTCTTGAAATAGACTTACGATCAAAAATTGAATCGGCAAGCTTGGAATCCCCAATTCTTACAAAGGTTGTGAAAGCCCAATATGGTGAATACTTAGCTATATGTTTTATAGCTCCTTCAGCAGCTTCTTTACCAAATGTTATCCCTGGTAAACGGTAAGGGATTCCAATTTCCTCTATATATTTTAAATATGAAAAGGCTATAAGTGCATATTTATCAGTACCACCAAAATGATGTGTTATCAATATTCTACCAATATCAAATCCATGTTTTTTTTCTCTCTCTATGAATTCAACAGGTTCTTTATCCAAATGAATTTTAAATATTTTTAATTCTGACCATGGATCACATTTATATTGAACCAAGGTGTTCCAGCGTTCAGTATAACTTTTACTTATATCTTCAGGTATAAAATATACTCCACGTATATAGCTTGATGCTTTTTTTACATATTTCAGGAGTTGCATAATATATGCTTCTTTTGAAACATTTGAGTAATCATTTACAATTGGGGATAAATTTAAGCGATTTCTAATAGTTTTCAGAGAAGCTTCTAATATCTTCTCAGCTTTTATAACATCACCAATTTCTGCTAGTAACCCCGCTCTTTTAGCTTCCCAAAATGGGAGTGAACCATTGGTAGTCCACGATTCCAACTCTTTTCTAACTTCTGCGATATTTAAAGCAAATAAACTGTAAAGGCAACGTTCATAGAAATATCTTGACTGTAACTCTGGTCCAAATTTTTCAATAAGCTTGCTCAATCGAGTTGCAATTAATTGCCATTTTTCATGAAATCCTTCTTCTCTATAAAAACGCATCATAGAAAGTTGGAGTTCAAACCATTTAAAGGTAATTTCTTCCCAGTCTAATTCTTTTTTGTTTTTTGAATCAGGTGTTATTGCATTCTTAATTTTAATCTGGTTTGGGAAAGGATTATAATTATTGATGACACTTTCATAATGTTCAATCAAATCATTATAGATAGGAATTAAACACTTCTCAATTCTCCAGTTAAATTCATAAAGAAATTGAATATCAACTGGAGTCCCAACTTTCGATAGATTGTAGACAAAAGAAATAATGTCTTCAGTATAGTTTTTTAAAACCTCTCTTCTATCTTCAGGAACAATCAGCCAATTAGGATATTTTTTTCTTATTGAAATCCAGTTTCCTAAAATTGAAGCTATTTGTGGAACAATATCTTGGCTATGCTTAAAATGAAAAAATTGGCTTTTCTCTGGCCATCCTAAATTTTCTTCAACCTTGCCCTCCTTATGGAGAAAGTCGAGGAATAATGATAGTGCTTTTTCATTACTCCCATTAACATTTTTACAATGAGATAAATCTAAAGGGATAATATTTCGTTGCTCCAATAACTTTTTCTGAGCTACAGAAAGCGTCAAAATACCTATTAAGTAAATCTTAGGTGAGTTTTCTTTACCTAAATTATCACGTATCCAACCAATCCATTGTAAAAAGTTAGGATCATCACTTGAGAATCCTAATAAGCAAAGTGTGTTTTCAAGTAAAGATTGTTGTACAGTGTTGACAAAAGGAGCAAATTCCTTAGGATATCTTCGATAGTCATCTTCTGTAATAATAAATGGACGCTCCGAAGGAAAGCTGCCATGTAATTTTATTATTCTTGGTTTAGCAGAATAAACTAAGTCTTCTTTATTTATAACAACATCAAATCTTTGGTTTGTAATATATTCAGTCGTCCTTTCAAGTAAAGTATCGTAATTTGTGGTGAAAACATCCAACCAAGGTAATTGCATCAATTTTTCGTGCAATTGAGATGGTTGATAGTCTTTATCAGGAATTTCTGTTCTTAAAATATGATCTAGTACATTTCTTCCAAATGCAGCTTGCACTTCATCTGCAAGTTTCAAAACATTTAGATATCTCTTATCAGTTGGAGGTGCCCCATTTATTTTTTCATAAAACACATCTCCTAGCTGTTTCCAGTCTGGAAAACCTTTACGTGTTTAATCATTCTTTTTTGCATTTTTACTGAAACCAGCACCAATCATAACGGCAGCATGTCCAGACCACAGCCGTTTAGCTATTTCTGAGAAATATGGTAATAATTCTTTAGATATTATATTTTCATTTTTCATATCTTTCCTAGTTCTGTTAGACATTGACAATTGCAATTGCCGCTAACTACTTCCTATACACAATATTGCATATAGAAAGCCATATATTGTTCTTATGCGTATAATTCATTTTTTTCCTTTTCTCAGCATCTTTCAAATAATCCATTATCTCTATCCTTGTGTAAAAGCGAGTACAAAATTTTTATTCTTACGAAGTTGTGTCAATGGTTTTTATGAAACATTTAAAGGGTTGTTTTTAATGCCATCCATAATCTGGTCAGATTATCCTGATTTTTCAGAAGATGAATTTGGAAGAGTATAGGTTAAAAGTTTCAAAAAAAAGTTTGACATAAAAAACGTAATAAATATTTTAAACACAGAATTTATAACCCCAAGAGAATTTCTCTTGGCCGCAAGGTTGTCGAAAGGCAACCTTAGCTTTTTATTATGAGAATATATACATTGATGGATTTAATTTTTATTATCTCGCTTTGAAATACTCAAATTTCAAATGGCTTGATTTTAAGGCTTTATTTCAAAAGATACTATCTCCCCAAAATGAAATTTTAAAAATCAAATATTTTACTGCTCATGTTTCCGGAAAGTATGATCAGGATAAACCGATAAGGCAGAATATATATTTGAATGCATTACAAAAATATATTCCTGAAATTGAGATCATTAAAGGTCATTTCCAAACCCATGAAGTGAAAATGCCAACAGCCAAGAATCCAAGAAAGAAAGTTAAAGTTTTGAAAACAGAAGAGAAGTGTACGGATGTCAGTTTAGCTGTTCATTTAGTTAATGATGGTTGGAAGGGTTTATATGAATGTGCAGTAGTTCTTTCTAACGATGGAGACCTTCTGGAAGCTTTGAGGATTGTGCACGATGAATTAGGGTTATGTGTTGGTTTAGTAACTCCGAGGAAGGCAAGAATATCAAAATCTTTACTAAAATATGCAAAGTTCCAAAAGAGAATTGGAAATAATCTCCTGCGAAATAGTCAATTACCCAATCCCATTCCAAATATTAACATTTATAAACCATCAAGTTGGTAGGGCATATATTCAATTGTGATAGAATAACCTGCAATTAATCTTTTTCAACCCCCACAACTATCCCATTCACCCAGATTGCTTTCCTATCGAAGTTCTTCAGGAAGTTCTCAATCATAAATTCACGGTCTATATTTGTGTGGTCGTTGAAAACTTCTTTTCCGTTAATATTCACAGTAACAGGGTTTTTCAGATTAACCATATCCGGGTGAATGTATATTGCCAGTTCCTCAACCCGGGAAGTTTCAATTTCAAAATGGTTTCCCCAGTATTTTGCTTTAACTGCTCCGGAAGGTTTATTTAATATGAAAGCATCGTAATATTCAATTTCTGGAAATTGACCGAATAATTTTACTTCTTTATTATCACGAAGAACGGTTAAATAAACTTTATCCCCTCTTTTTTTGAAGGTTTTCAGCCCGCTCAGTTTTTCTATATTTTCCACATCTTTTCCATCCATTTTAATTACAATATCATCCTTTTTCAAACCCATACTATCAGCAGTGGAACCCTCAATAACATCTCTTACTTTTACGCCCTTTCCTTCAAATTTTTCATCATGATAAAACCCAAACTGAATTCTCTTATTTTCCATTTTTATGTTGTATTCTTTTTGCCATTCTTTGGGTGATTCCAGGGTATCGAGTTTAGTTATTTCCAACCAGTCACAACGGCTGAATTCAGGAATGGAGGATTCCCATAAGATTTCACTTCTGAAAATATCCCGCGCATGGTTTTTCATATCTTCGACCATAATTGGAATATCCACATCTGCATAGGTGAAATCGTGACCGATTCCCCAATACTCTTTATAGAGAAGGTCTGCTCCAGCCAGAAGGGAAAGTTCCATCAGGAGTCTCATATCAGATGAGGGATAAAGACTATCCTCGTCTGTATTGATAGCACGCGAATGCCTATTTTGCATGTTAGGTAAGTAAGCAGGTTTTTGAGTTACTCTGGAACCTACAGAAATAAATCCGTTCAAAGGATAAAATGCAGCAAATAAATTTGGGTCTGTAAGAGCAAAATGAAAGGAAGCTGAACCTCCATCTGAAAAACCTGTCATATAAATTCTGTTATCATTAATGTTGTAATTTTCCTTTAAATTCCTGATCTGGGTTTTGATATTTTCCATTCCAACCAGTTCCCACCAGATTGTATATTGATTGCCCTCAGGAAAGAGAAAAAACCAGTTATTCTGAACTTCTTTAGGAAATAAAGCTGTAACTTCATGAGTATATTCCAAGAAGTCTTCAATGAATTCTTTTCTTCCCACTCCACCATGAAGATAGACCAGAAGGGGAGCAGGATTAGCGTGATCGTAATTCTGTGGAATATGAATAAAATAAGGAGCAGTTAATGTGTCATTTATTACGTTCTCTTTTTGCAGGAATACTCCGGTGCTTTCCGGTTTTTCATATTCATTCCAGTTTGAAAGCAAGACAAACAGTGAATCGTTTGAAATTGTAGGGTTATCCTTTAATAAATCGATCTTATTGTATTCTGAAAATAACATGCAGCAAATTATCAGGAAAATTGCTATAAATAATCTTTTCATTTTTTCCCTCTTATTTATATAAGATAAAAAGGGTTCTGCATAATTGGGCAAAATTTCAGAAACCATTAAAATGGTTGAAATTTTCATATGTGGGTTTGATTATTTCCCACAACTGAAGTTGTGGGTTAATCCTATATTCAGCATATCATTAACCCACAGTTTTAACTGTGGGAAAAGATGCTACTCCTAAACCTGCATTTAACCACTTCAGTGGTTTAAATGAATTATGCAGAACTCATTATAAGATAAATGATATCTGCAAAATAGCATTTGCTTGTCATTCCGTGCTTGATGCGGAATCTAAAATCCTTTCCCCACTTTCGTGAGGACGAGTATTTAATTGGATTCCCGTTTTCACGGGAATGACAAATAAAGTAATACACCCTAATTTTACAGAACTCATTTATACCAGGTGATAGAAATTTCATCAATATCTTCCGGATTGTCGAGGGGGAAGTTAAATTTTTGCAGAACCTTTAAGTATCTTTTTCTTGTTTTTGGAGGGATTGTAATGCGTGATATTTTACTGGCAATCAGTTCACCCGATTTTGTATAAATCTCGATCAATACAGATTTCTTCAATTCAATGCTGGCTCGACTGGAAAC
>DAOVQH010000186.1 GCA_030628755.1 Candidatus Cloacimonadota bacterium
CTGTCATCTGAAAAATATTCATAATCATACATTCGTTCTAATGGGTGATGGTGAACAACAAAAAGGACAAGTTAGCGAAGCACGTCGATTTGCGATAAAATATAAACTAAGAAACATAACTGCATTTGTAGATTATAATAAGCTTCAAATAAGCGGAAGAACTGAGAAAATAATGCCACAAGATATATTGGAAAACTATGTTTCAGATGGCTGGGGCTTGATAGAAATAGATGGACATAACCTGGTAGAAATACGTGATGCCATAATCGATGCTGTTTGCCATGATAAACCTACAATGATACTTGCTCATACGATTATGGGAAAAGGTGTTTCCTTTATGGAAGATAAAGAAAAATACCATGGTGCAGCAATTTCCGAAGAGCAACTTAATGAAGCTTTTAAAGAACTTGGATTAGAAAATGATATTGAAAAATATAAAAAGCTTCGAGAAAAATTCAAACCATCTAATTCTGTTCAGAAAGAAAAAAATAAAGATTTTAAACTTAAAACCGGGAAACCAATTATTTACGAAGAAAAAACAGACAACCGCTCAGCCTGGGGAAACGCAATTGCAGATATTGCAACTCGCACCCCACACCCCGCAACCCGCAACCCAATTGTAATTTTTGATTGTGACCTGCAGGGAAGTGTGAAGACTAAAAAATTTGAATCAATCCTACCGCAAAATTTCTTTCAGGGTGGCATAATGGAGCATAACACGGCTGTTATTGCTGGAGCAATGTCCAAAGAAGGGTTACAGGTTTTCTACGCTGATTTCGGCGTCTTTGGCGTTGATGAGACTTTTAACCAGCACAGGTTGAATGATATCAACAATACAAACCTGAAAGTTATCACAACTCACGTCGGTTTAGATGTTGGAGAAGACGGAAAAACTCACCAGTGTATTGATTATCTGGGAGTGATGAAAAATCTCTTTCATTTCAAAGTTATCATACCCGCAGACCCGAACCAAACAGATAGGATCATTCGCTATGTAGCTACAAAACATGGTAACTTTCTTATTCCAATGGGAAGGTCAAAACTGGATATTATTAAAGATGAAGAAGAAAAAATATTCTTTGGAAAAGATTACAAATTCATATATGGAAAAGCTGACCTTCTTCTGGATGGGAAAGATGCTGCAATTTTTGTAATGGGAACACTGGCTGGAAGAGCTGTGGAAATTGCTGAGAAATTACTCGAGGAAAAAATATCTCTCCAGGTTTGGAATATCTCCTGTCCAAATGATCTTGATGAAAATGCTCTTAAGAAAGCAGCCAAAACAGGTACAATCTTTACCTACGAAGATCATAATATTCATACCGGTCTGGGAAATAGCATCGCTGATAAACTAATGCAGATGAGTCTTTCCTGTAAATTCTATAAATTTGGTGTGGAAGATTACGGAGTTTCAGGAAAAAGTTCCGACTTGTTTCAATTTTACGGACTGGATGTGAACTCCATGGTGGAGAATATAAAAAATATTCTCTAAAATAAGAAAGAAACCTTGAAAAGGTCTCTCTCAAGAATTCGTGTTTTGTTGACCCTTTCAAGGTTAATGCATTCGTTCGTTCAGTGTTGAATCTATCGTATCAAAGCCCTTTAGCCTATGAAACCCTTTCGTTTCATCGGGCCAGCTTTGATACGCATTTTGTTTTTTTGTGGATTACCAAGCTGGGGCTTCGTAACCAGAGTGTTCCTGTCGATGTGAAGGAAGTTAAATTACTTTATATTCTTCTATACTTTCTCTTCCTTGTTCCCATGCTCCCCAGGCTGTGTGAAAATGATTTTTTGGAGTCTTGACGACCCCCATAACTCGTCATATAGCTTTTAACCTGTGGAATCACAGGTCGAGCTCTGTTACGGTAACCATTGTAGCTCTTGCTACATTACTAATGATTAATTGGCAGCGAGAGCTGCACCTTAAAACCTGACAGGTTTTCAAAAGTCTCTAACCTATACCTCAAAACCTGTCAGGTTTCAAAAAAACTCCATTATTTTTTAGAATCTCTCCATAAAACGAAACAGAGTTTCAGCTACAATTGTGTTCCCAAACATCCCGAAAGCTTTCGGGAGGAACAAGAAAAAAAATAGTGACAGAATTTTGATTATTAAAAAAATAACAAAAGTTAATTTTAAGGTGGAACTTTATGAAGAAGCTCTTGCTCTTTATTCTTATATTTTTCATTTTTATAATTTCTCTTTATTCATTGCCGATCATTACATTTGAAAACGAAGTTCATGATTTTGGTGATATTAAAGAAGAAAGCGGACCTTACGAACGCGATTTTATATTTTACAATACTGGAGATGAACCTTTAAAAATTACGAAAGTTAAAGCATCCTGAGGATGCACCACTCCCAGTTGGTCAACTGGCTCAATAAAACCTGAAGAAAAGGGTTTTGTTAAAGTTTTATACAAATCTGAGAACAGACCCGGAAGATTCAGTAAATCGATCACAGTTACTTCAAATGCAGAAAATAATGTAATAACTTTAAAGATCAAAGGTAATGTAATTCCTACTCCCGGTAAATTCAGAACAAAGTATAAAATCGGGAGTTTACATTTGGAATCCAGAAATTTTACATTCGGAAAAACTAAAGATACAGAGATAAAGAAAAATACGATAAACACTTTAAATGCTGGTAAAGTACCCCTGGAAATCGTTTTCGAGGAAATACCTTCTTATTTGAAATTAACAGCTGAACCTTTTATTTTGAAGCCACAAGAAAAAGGGAAAATTACTTTGGAATTTAACGCATCACAGAATGGAAAGTACGGAGATATAAGAACTGATATCCAGATTACAGTGGTTACAAAAACTACTGAAAATAAAGGCTCTATTCCGGTTATCGCTGTTATTGAAGAGGATTTTTCTCATCTCTCTGAAAAAGAATTGGCAAATGCACCGATAATAAAATTTAAAGAAAAACAAATTGATATAGGTTTGATCAAGAAAGGTGAAAAAATAAACTGCGAATTCAAATTTTCTAATGAAGGAAAAAGAGACTTAATTATCCGCAATATCCAGCTTGGCAGAGAATACACAATTTTAAAATTCGATGAAGTATTAAAATCAGGTGAATCTGGAATTATAGAAATAATACTTCAGACTTATTCAAATTCTGAAAGATATAAAAAAAGTATCACTATAATTTCTAACGATCCTAAAAACACCACATCATTTCTTACAATCACTGGAAAAGGGAAAAAAGAACAACCTGACCATAAACCAGGAACATTCGAACATATTCCTTCTGAAAAGGCTTTAGCTTTAATTGAGGAGTTTTATAAGGATGATAAGTTGGTGATCCTTGATGTGAGAACTGCGGAAGAATTCTGCGAAAACCATTTAAAAAATTCCATAAATCTGGACTTTCATTCAAATGATTTTAAGAAAATCCTTTCTATTTTAGATAAAGATAAAATTTACCTGGTTTATTGTAAAATTGGAAAACGAAGTGCGGAAACTCTGGATTTAATGCAAGATCTCGGCTTTAGACACGCATATAATATGAAGGATGGTATCATTGGTTGGAAAAAATCGGGCTATCCTCTGAAGAAGTGAGTAATTCTTTTCGAGTCGATACTTGAAATCGACTTGACAGGCTGTTACAGAATGAAGAAAAAAGAACCTCAACAAAACCTGTCAGGTTTTCAAAAGTCTCTAACCTACAACTTAAACCTGACAGGTTTCAAAAAAATCTTTTTAACTCGTTATATAGCCCATCTAAGACGGGAAATCTTTTAACCTGTGGAATCACAGGTCCAGCTATGTGACGGTAACCATTGTAGCTCTTACTACATTACTAATGATTAATTGGCAGCCAGAGCTGCACCTTAAAACCCCCATTATTTTTTAGAATCTCTCCATACAACGAAACAGAGTTTCACCTAAAATTGTGTTCCCAAACAGAATTTGGGAACAAGCACAAAATAGGCTGAGAATTTGGGAACAAGCAAAGAAATAAGTAAATAAATTTTCGTGTTTTTTTTACCCTGCCTGCCCTGTGAAATTTCTTCCTATTTCACTGGGGTTAAATCTTTACCACGTTGGATTTCTTTTTTATCCAACGGTGGTCTTTTATTTAATAGGACGCATGTTTTCCACCCTCCGTCCCGAATGCTTTCGGGACTACGGAGGACGGGCGTGGGAAGAAAAAATAAAAAAAATTTGACATAAATCTTTATCAAATTCAATTTAGTTTTTGTGAATTTAATATAAAGGAACTATTGATGGGAGTAACACAAGTTACAGTAGCTGTATGCAACCCGGGTGACCCGGAACGTCGCTGGGAAGGATTATTTCTAGTGGACACCGGAGCTTTTGATAGCTTGGTTCCAGGTAATCACCTACGAGAAATTGGTATCGAACCGGATGGGAAAAGAACATACAAATTAGCTGATGGAACTGATATTGAACTGGATATTGCTGTTGCCAGATTAGAATTCATGGGAGAGTTTGTAGGTGTTACTGTAATCTTTGGAAAGGACGATGCAGAACCCATTTTAGGCGTAACAGCACTGGAATCCGTAGGAATTGAAGTTGACCCGCAAAATCAGCGTTTAAAACGCCTGCCTGCAGTGAGGTTGAAATGATGCATTTACTCCCCTTCGATCTCGTTACCAATCCCCCCAGTGAAATATTCAGCAAACTGAATTTTACCCTGTGAAATCCTGCGGATTTTGTAGTCTGGAAGACTTTACTCTTTTTAGCAAGATTTCCAAGCTGGGGCTTGGAAACCAGAAGTCCGAGAACATTTGCGTTCCACAGCGGGAGATTTCCCGTCTTTGATGAGCTATGGAACGAGTAGTGTAACCCTTAAATCCAGGTAATCAGTGTTCTATCAAAAAAAAAGTGAAATGAAAAAAATATCCGAAGGATAGATACTATGGAGAGATAAAAAAATGATAATAGAAAAAAAATTATTATTTGAAGGTTCATTAGGTGAGAAAGAATTTACAGCTTTATTTGATTCCGGTGCAACTTATTCTTGTATCAGACCGGAAAATGCAGAAAAAATAGGTAGTATTGAACCTATCCTACATCCTTTTAAAATTGAAACCGCATCTGAAGGTCATTTTATCGAAGCAAAAAATAGAGTTTCTTTAGACTTTTATATAAATGACTTTCATTTCTCAGATGAATTTATGGTTGTTCCTAATTTGTCTGAAGATGTTATCATCGGAACAAAAACGATGCAAAGCTGGAGACTTAAACTTGATTTCGAAAATGACCAGGTTCTGTTTGATCCGCGAGTAACAAAATTAAGATTACTTTAATCTCAATTTGAATGGATGATATTATCTGTATTGCTTGATCGGACAAACAAAATTAATTCTCAATCCTGTTCAGGAATGTAAATGGACTGCTGACCTTTATAAAATGATATGACATTTCTTTGAGTTCC
>DAOVQH010000231.1 GCA_030628755.1 Candidatus Cloacimonadota bacterium
TCTCACAGTAAATAAGTACGAAGGATTATCTCGAACTGTAACTTTTGCATTTAGCTTTCCATCATACACTTGACGAGTAACAGTTATTTTATTATCAACTACATCAATATCAAGGCAATCTGTAGTGAAAGGAATTTCTAATTGAGTAGCAAGAGCAGGACAAAGATCCATCCCGAAAGCTGTATGACCCATTAAAGTGATGAAAGGATTTCCTTTCTTTATTATATCGGAAAGAGCTATTTGATAGGATTCGGAGTTGTAATCTTTGAAAACTTCGCTATCAATAACGAGGATACGATGTGCTTGTGATTTAATTTTTTCCACAAGGTTTTTTGTATTGTGTCCAAGAACTAATGCAGTAAGATTGGAATTCGTTTTTTCTGCAAGTTTTCTACCGCAACTCAGCAGTTCAAAGCTTATATCCCTTATTTCTTCCTGACGGTGTTCTATAAGTACAAAGATTTCAGACATTTTTCCTCCATTTTTTTTACCCACTAAATAAGCGAAATAAACGAAAAATTATTATTTTTTTCCCACTAAACACACGAAATAAACGAAAAATTATTATTTATTTCCTAGTAAACCCACGAAATATGCGAAAAATACGAATAGGATAATAAATGCCATTTTTTTTGTTTGTAGAGAAAAATTGATTTACTAATTTTCGTGTATTTCGTGGGTTAATTAACATAAACCTTTTTCTTTGAATATTGCAGCGAGTTTACCTGCAGATTCACCGGGAGTTCCTGTAAGAATTTCTACTTCTTTAGTTTTTGGTGGAATGAATAGCTCTTCGATTTGAGTGTTAACTAGTAGATTTTCTTTTTCAATTTCTTCCTGTCCAATTATTTTGATTTCCTTTTTTGCTGCTCTTCTGATTGCAATTAGAGATGCATATCTAGGTTCGTTTATACCAGTCTGAATGGTGCATAAAGCAGGTAAAGAAATATCAAGATGTTCCATCAAACCACCTTCAAGTTCTCTATGAACATGAGCTCTTTCTTCTGAAGTATCGATATTTATAACCAGAGAAGCATGAGGAATATTTAATAGTTCTGCCAGTGCAACACCAACCTGGGAATAGGCATCATCTGTAGCAATACAACCGGTGAAAATCAAATCATAATTTAAATCGCTAATTGAAGATTTTAGAATCTGTGCAGTTTTAAATCCATCTAATAGTTCAAAATCTTCAGCTTTTATCCTGATGGCATTATCTGCACCCTTTGCCAGAGCAATCCTTAATGTATCTTCTGTGTCTTTATATCCCAACGAGATTACAGTTATTGTTCCACCAAATTTTTCCTTTAAAAGAACTGCTTCTTCAAGTGCATAGGAATCCGATTCATTCATATCAAAGCTTAATCTGTCTTTTTCAATATCCTTTCCTGACGAATCAATAGTAACATCTGCTTCAGCAGTTTGTGGAACTCTTTTAATACAAACAATTATATCCAAAATTTCCTCCCTTAATTTATTTCATTGAGTCAAACTGAAATAATTGAGATAAACTGAAAAGAGTTATTTATTGAGACTGATGATTTTGATTTAAACTGATAAATTAAAGTAAAGATTACGTTCATAATATGTATTCATTAATTTTTAATCTGTTTTTATCAATAATTCAGTTTTCCTCTGTTTCTTCTGTTTACATCAATGACTCTGTTTATATCAATGACTCTGTTTACATCAATGAACTATTTAACCAATTCACCTGCAATAACTACTTTTTGAATTTCTGATGTACCTTCGTATAATTCCAGGATTTTAGCATCGCGGTATAATCTTTCGACAGTATAATCTTTGGAATATCCATACCCGCCAAAAATTTGAACAGCTTTTCTTGTAACATCTACTGAAATATTGGCAGCATAGTATTTTGCCATGGCAGCTTCTTTGGAAAATCTTTTCATTCCTTTATCTTTACACCATCCAGCATAATAAACAATCAATCTAGCAGCGTGAATCTGGGTAGCCATTTCAGCAAGCATATTCTGGATCATTTCAAATTTACAAATAGGTCTGCCAAAAGCCACTCGCTCCTTAGAATATTTTACTGCTTCATCCAGAGCTGACTGTGAAATTCCCACTGCTTGAGCTCCGATATCGATACGAGATACATCGAGAGTATTCATACAAATATAAAATCCCTGTCCTTCTTCTCCTAATAAATTTTCTTTGGGGATTTTGCAGTCCTCGTAAATCAATTCGCAGTTTGCAGTGGCTCTTATTCCCATTAAATCTTCATGGTTGCCTAGAGAAAAACCTGGTGATTCCCTATCAACTATAAATGCACTCATTCCTTTATGTTTGAGTTCTTTATCAGTATAAGCAAAAACCACAAAAATTCCAGCTTCTCCTGCATTAGTAATGAATCTTTTAGTGCCGTTCAAAATATAATGATCACCTTCTAATACAGCAGTAGTTTCCATTGCTGCCACATCAGAACCTGCATTTGGTTCAGTAATTCCAATTGCTCCGATCTTCTCACCTGAACAAAGAAGTGGCAGATATTTCTGTTTTTGTTCTTCTGTTCCAAATTGCATAATAGGATAAGCACAAAGAGAATTATTAACCGCAACTATGATACCAGTAGAAGCACAAGCCCTGGAGATTTCTTCAATAGCGATTGCTAAGGAAACATAATCAAATTCTGAACCGCCATATTTCTCGGGAACAAAGATGCCAAGTAAACCGAGCTCTGCACACTTCTTTATACTTTCTTTAGGAAATTCACCAGAAACATCAATTTCTGGAGCTAATGGCGCCAATTCGTTTTCGGCAAATTTTCTTACCTCAGTTTGAAGCATCTTTTGGTCATTTGTTAATTCAAAATTCATAATTTCTTCTCTCCTTTATAATTTTTTATTTTCCTAATATTTGTCTTGCAATTACAATTTTCTGAATTTCTGAAGTTCCTTCACCGATTTCCATAAGTTTTTCATCGCGAATAAATCGCTCTACAGGATATTTATTAGTGAGACCTAACATTCCATGAAGCTCAATGGCAGTATTAGTTGCTTTCATACCAATTAATGAAGCATAATATTTTCCCATGGCAGCTACTTTTGTTAAAGGTTTTCCTGCATCTTTCAGCTCAGCAGCCTGATAAATAAGTAAACGGGCAGCTTCGATTTCAGTTCCTATTTCAGCGATTGTGGATTGTATTGATTGATGTTTGTAAAGTGGTTTCCCTGAAATCGTATTGGATTTAACAAACTTTACAGCATAATCAAAGGCACCTTGAGCGATTCCCAGAGCAAGAGCACCAATAGAAATTCTACCGCTATCAAGGGTTTGCATAAAAATTTTGAAACCATCACCTTCATTTCCTAAAAGATTCTCTTTTGGGATTTTACAATCTTCAAAAATTAGTTCTGAAGTTATTGAACCCCGCAAGCCCATTTTGTCTTCTTTTTTTCCATGTATAAAGCCAGGAGTTCCTTTTTCAACAACGAATGCAGAAATTCCATGATAATGTAATGATGGGTCTTTCGTTGCTGTAAAAACAATAATATCTGCAACATGACCGGAAGTAATAAAACATTTTATTCCATTTATGATATATTCATCTTCAACCAGTTTTACAATGGTTTCTGTTGCAGAAGCATCACTTCCGGAATTAGGTTCGGTTAATCCGAAAGAACCTATCTTTTCACCTTTTGCTAAAGGAATAAGCCACTTCTGTTTCTGGGATTCGTTACCTGCCTGGTAAATTGGAGTGACTGCCAGGGAAGAATGAGCAGCAAAAAAGATTCCAGTTGAGCCACAAGCCCTACTTATTTCTTCTACTGCAATTGCATAAGATAAAGTATCAAGACCAGCACCGCCATATTTTTTGGGAACGAATAGACCATACAACTCCATTTCTCCCATTTTTTTTACTAAATCATATGGAAATTCACTGTTCAGGTCAAGGTCTTTTGCTCTTGGAGCTACAACATTATCAGCAAATTCTCTAACTTTTTCTCTGAATTTAAGATGCTTTTCACTTAAAATCATTTTAGCAACTCTTTTGCTATTTGAGATTTTGAGATTCTGGGTGATGTTTCCAATAACTGAAGAACTTTTGCATCCCTGAAATAACGTTCCAGAGGATAATCTTTCATATAGCCATATCCACCATAAATTTGGATGGAATTAAGACCTGCAAATATTCCTAAATCTCCACAATAATTACGAGTTATTTTTGAAGAAATCGCAAAATCCTTACCTTTATCAATTTTAGATGCTGCATCATAAACCAGTAATCTTGCAGTTTCAATTTTCATCTTTATTTCTGCTAACATTTCCTGTATCATCGGAAATTCACAGATTCTGTGACCAAACTGTACCCTTTCTTTGGAATATTTTATTGAGGATTCCAGAGCTGTCTGTGCTATTCCCAGAGAAATGGCAGAAAATCCGATGTTCGCATAATCACGAATCTCAGATTGGATCTTTCCACCCTTATCTTCCGGAATAAAACAAGCTTCTTCTAATAGTTCTGTATCTTTGAATTCTGCACCTGCAAAACCTGCTGCTCTCAAACCCAGAATATTTTTTGAACTTAAA
>DAOVQH010000086.1 GCA_030628755.1 Candidatus Cloacimonadota bacterium
ACATAAAAAGTTTGAAAAAGGTATTTCTTTCTCGAATATGGAATTTTACAGGAAGTTTTATGAAAAAGGTTTTTTACCTGTACTGTCGGAATTCTATCATATAGGAACAGAGCAGCTAAAGCAGGTTCTTTACAGCATTTATGAAGATCTCAAAACATATAAAAATATTCATTTCCATTTCCAGGAAGAAATTAGTGATATTGAATATAAAGCTGGTAAAGTTACTCTGAATAATGGAGAAGCATTTGATAGAGTTATTGTGGCTGTGGGAAGAAGTGGACATAAATTTGTGAAAAAATTAATCAAGAAATTTCCTGAGCTAATTATCGACAATACAAAAGTTGATCTTGGTATTCGCTTTGAACTTCCAAATCATATTGTTGAAGAACTCAACAAAGAAATGTACGAATTCAAAGTTAAGTACAAAAGTAAAACCGGTTATATGGTTCGTACTTTCTGCAATAATCCCAGTGGGTTCGTAATAACAGAGAATTATGAGGATTTCGTAACAATTAATGGTCATTCCAAGCTGAAGGAGAAATCTAAAAACACAAATTTTGCTATTCTCACCACTGTACAACTTACCCAGCCTTTTAATGACCCTATCGGTTACGGTTCTCACATTGCCAAACTTACGAATATCCTAGCAGGTGAAGATAAGGTTATACTGCAAACTTATCATCACTTCAAAATTTCAAAAAGGACCAAACACCTTTACCGGGTTTCCCCTACTCTGGATGAAAAATATTATATCCTGGGTGATATTAACCTGGCATACCCGCGCAGGATTGCTGAGAGTATTATCGATTTCATTGAAAATTTGAATGAAGTTGTTCCCGGTGTTGCTAATGATGATAACTTACTCTATGCTCCAGAGATTAAATTTTATTCCAACCTGCTGGATAATGATAAATTTGAAAATCTTAAATTCATTGGTGATTGTTCCGGTGCAACTCGTTCAATAATTTATGCCACTGCTCACGGCTGGCTGATGGCAGAAGAAATATTGAATTCCTGAAATAATCTATCAGGAAAATGATGTATTAGTAAATTGAAAGCCTTGATAATCGATAATCATTCAAAATTTATTCAAAATATAAAAAATATTCTGGATAATTTCAAAATAGAAAATTCAATAATAGATTTCGCTGATTTCCACATGGATATGACTGGTTCATTCGACTGTTTTATCCTTTCAGGGGAAAGTCTAAGTATAAAGAACACACCTGCTTTTAGAGATGAGAAGGAACTAATAAAGCAAGCTCCCAAACCTATTTTCAGTATTTGTTTCGGTTTCCAAACGACATCCTATGTTTACAGCGAAATTACTTCGGAGATCAAATTCAGTTAAGCTGGGATTCTGTGGCCGGAGCGAATTCCTACAAAATATATGCTTCGGATGATCCTTATGCTGTAGATTGGGGAACTGCGATAGCGACCGGAATAACAGGAACAAGTTGGAGCGAGGCTTTACCAGGAACAAATAAATTTTATTATGTGACTGCAGATAATACAACACCTGCAGTGATGTTGAATAAAGGAAATAGAAGAGTCAGAAAAAGATAAGAAGTAATTGACACGAGAAGCAAAAAAAATGAGGTTTTGATAATTCTTTATTTTGGAGGAAAAAATGAAAAGTAAAATTTACATCTTGATTAGTATGTTAGTAATTGGATGTTTCTCATCTGGTTATACAAAACCAGTAAATATTGAAACAGCCAAACTTGTAGCCAAAAACTGGTATTATGAAAGGTCTGAAAAACATGTAAAAAATGCTGAAATTAGAGATGTGTTTATGGAAAGAGATAATTCTGAAAACATATTCTATATTTTCAATCTCGGTGAGAAAGGTTTTGTTATTGTTGCCGGAGATGATGTTTCTATTCCAATTTTAGGTTATTCTTCTGAAAATAATTATTCAGAAAAGAATAGACCACCTGCTTTGGAATTCCTTATGAGAATGTATAAAATGCAAATTATTGATGCAAAGAATAATAATCTATCTCCTTTTGAAAAGGCAAAAGACGAATGGGAAAGATTAACTGTTGATTCTAATTCTTTTATAAGAACTGATTATAGAGATGTTTCACCTATGCTTACTACAATTTGGGGACAGGGAACTTATTTTAATACTTCTTGTCCTGCAGATACTGCTGGTCCAGATGACCATGTTGTAACTGGTTGTGCTGCCACAGCAATGGCACAGGTTCTTAATTATTGGGAACATCCCTGGCATGGAGAGGGTTCCCATTCTTATACCAACCCTCCGTATGGCACATTAACAGCAGAATTTGAAAATACAATATACAATTATGATAATATGCCGGACACTGTTTCAACTTATAATATTGATGTAGCTACACTTCTGTATCATTGTGGTGTTTCAGTGGAGATGGATTATGGACCTCATGGTTCCAGTGCCTGGGGTTGGTGTGACCATTCTGTTTCAGAAGCATTGGAAGATTATTTCTATTTTGATGATGATGTGCATCATATAGTTCAGTCTGTACATACAATGGACTGGTGGCGTAATAGAATGAAAACTGAATTGAATGCTGGAAGACCGGTTATCTATGGTGGTCGTGATGATGATGAAGATGCAGGTCATGCCTGGGTGATTGATGGCTATGCAGGTGATTATTTTCATATGAACTGGGGTTGGTCGGGTTCAGATGATGGCTATTTTCTTATAGATGATCCGTCACCTGGTGTTTATAATTTTAATGACTGGATGCATGCCTGTGTTAATGCAGAACCAAAAATAGCACATTTAGATGGAACCTGGGACCTTGCAAGTAGTCCGTATTATATTAATTATGACCAGGTTATTGATACTGGAGATTTACTTACGATTGAACCTGGTGTGGAAGTTATATTTCAGGGTAGATATCAAATAAAGGTTGAAGGTGCTTTACATGCAGAAGGAACTCCATCTGATTCTATTATTTTTACTGTAAGACATTCACCTTTAAATTGGTTTCCTATCGGTTGGAGAGGTCTCCGTTTCCATGATACTAATGAAGCTCCTGAAGATACTTCTCGTCTATCTTTTTGTGTTCTGAAGCATGGAAAAGCAAAAGGCGGATATGACCCTGAAGAAACTGATGGTGGAGCTATTTATTGTACAAATTCATCAGCACTTGTAATTGAGAACAGCAGGTTTGCCGGGAATTTTGCTGATGCATTCGGAGGTGCAATCTCTCTAAGAGATACTTCCAATATTATTATTAATAACAGTGTTATTGTATGGAACACTGCTGCTTTTGGGGGTGGTATAAATTTTTCCCATTCTAATCCTTCTTTAGATAATGTTACAATCAGTGGAAACGCTGTTTCTTGGCATGGTGGTGGAATTTACTGCCAACATGCAAGCCCGACACTGACAAATTTGACTATTTCAGATAACACAACAAACAATTATGGTGGAGGAATAATCTGTGGTGATTACTCCAATCCAGATCTTAATAATGTTACAATTAGTAATAATGAAGCATCATGGGGTGGTGGAATGTATATTTACGATTATTCTAATCCCGTGCTGGATAGTGTTTATATTTTCGATAATACTACTGATAACGATGGTGGCGGTATGTTCATTAGTGGTTTTTATGGTGTTTGCCAACCCTCAATGAGCAATGTTAAAATTTATGATAATTTTGTTTCTGGTGAAGGTGGTGGAATTTATTGTTATTTGGGCGCACATCCTTATATCTGTTATTCACAGATATATAGTAATTTTGCAGATAAAGGTGGTGGGATATACTGCATTGCTACTGATTATACTGAACTTGAAAAAGTAACAGTTGCCAATAACATTGCGAATGACGGACGCGAAATATATGTTGATAATTCAAATATTATTTTATTAAGTACTATCGTATGGAATGACTATTATGATTTGGCTTATGTTTATTTAGTTAATGGCGGTACAGTAACAGCAACCTATTCTGATATTCAGAATGCATCAGATGAACCCTGGTTTGGATATGGCTGTATTGATGCAGACCCATTATTTGCTAATCCTGCAACTAATGATTATACGCCCACCTGGTCTGGCTATCCTTTACCTGATGAAGAAAAATCTCCCTGTATTGATGCCGGTGCCCCAATTTCTCCTTATGACCCGGATGGAACAATCGCTGATATGGGAGCTTTGTATTTCCATCAATCATATACTTCATTAAGCGGAGGAGACATAAACGGAACTTTACTTGCAGCAGATAGTCCGTATTTTGTAGATGGAGATCTGACCATTCCGGCAGGTTCACAACTAACTATTGAACCTGGGGTTAGTGTTATTTTCAGAGGACATTATAAATTTGAGGTCAATGGCACACTCCTTGCAGAGGGTTATGAACACCTCAGAATCAATATTGCAGCACAAGATACACTGGAAGGATTCAAAGGTCTGAGATTCATAAATACAAATACAGCTCGTCAGGATTCTTCTAAATTAATTCATTGCAGAATAACTTTTGGAAATGCAGATTTTTCTCCATATAAGGGTGGTGGTCTTTATTTTGAAAATTCTTCCAATGTTCGTGTTCAAAATTGTCTGATAAATAAAAACAGGGCAAATTTATATGGTGGAGCAATATACTGTGATAATTCTTCATCTCCGATATTTATAAATAATATAATTACCGGGAATAATGCTCTATACGGTGGTGCAATTTATAGTGAGGGTGATTTTTCCCTAACCGGAGGAGAAATTTACGATAATTTTGCCGAATATTATGGTGGAGCAATTTATTTGCATGGAGCTGAGCCTTTGATGTCAGGAGCTACTATTAGAAATAACACTGCAACTTTGTATGGAGGAGGATTCTATTTTGATGGTGGTAATCCTGTTTTCAGTTCTACAAATAGATGTAATATTTATTTGAATTATGCTAAAGCAGCCGGTCTGGATTTATATGGTGATGCCTGGGAAATTATAAGTGTTATTGTTGATACTTTTACAGTATTAAATCCGGATAAGCATTTTGCGTATCCGTATGATGATTTTACTTTTGATATTCAGCATTATAAGATAGAACAGCTAGCACAGGACCTTTATGTGAGCCCTTCCGGTTCTGACGATAATTCAGGCATTTCTTCTTCTGAACCTTTACAGACAATGCATAAAGCGTTATTGAAAATAATGGCTGACAGCATGAATCCAAGAACTATTCATCTGGAAAATGGAACATATTCAAACTCTGCAACCGGCGAGAACTTCCCAATTAATTGTAGAGAAAATGTTTCAATATCATGTGAAAGCGAGATTGCAACTATTTTAGACGGCGAAGAGCAAACAGGAATTTTATATTGTTACGATGATAGTAATTTCACATTAGAAAACCTGAAAATGCAAAATGGTTATGCTGAAAAGGGCGGTGCAATTTACCTGGACAACTCAAATCCGGATTTAGTAAATGTGATTTGCACCGGTAATGAAGTAACTAACGATGGAGGAGCTATCTATTGTCTTGGTTCCAGCCCGAATTTAACGAATGTAATTATTACAAATAATACATCTTCTGGTGGTTATGGCACCGGTGGAGGTGGCATTTGGTGTTTAGGTTCTTGCCCAGCTCTTGATAATGTTCATATTAATAGTAATTCTGCCTATTTTGGGGGTGGAATTTATATAAACAGTAATTCTCATTTAACATTAAATAATGTTACATTTAATAGCAATTCTGCAAGTCATTCTGGTGGTGGTTGCTACATTAACCATTCGGACCCTGTCCTGAATAATGTTACATTTACACATAATGATGCTCTTTCTGGAGATGGTGGTGCTATTTATATAGTGAATTCAGACCCACAATTGTATGATGTAACCATTACATTAAATGATGCAGATGGACAAGGAGGAGGTATCTGGTTTGCTCTATCAAATTTAGATATTACAAATTCTTCTATTATTCACAACATCTCGTTTGAAGGAGGCGGTGGAATTTTTGGAGCCCCCGGGTCAACATTAAACATTAAAAATACGCAAATTGTCAATAACTCCGCTGATGAAGAACCTTATATCATTAATGGAGGAGCATTATGTTTGAATAGTGTTACTACGACTATTGTGAATACAACTATAGGTTATAATTATTCCTCTGGTGATGGTGATGGAATTTATTGTAGTAGTTCAAATATATCATTAATAAATTCAATTTTATGGGCAGATACACTATTTATTCATTTATCAGGCACTGTCAATGCTACTTATTCAGATATCCAGGGTGGAACAGGTCTATACTGGTTTGGAACAGGATGTATTGATACATATCCTTTATTTGCTGATACATCATCTTATGACTTACATTTGACTGATAGTTCTCCCTGTATTAACGCAGGAAATCCTGACACGACAGGTTTGAATCTTCCTGAATATGACTTGGATGGAAATCCGAGGATAGTAAATGGAATAATTGATATGGGATGTTATGAATATCAAGGTGGAACTCTTTCTGCCCCAACAAATATAACAATATCAATTTCATCAGATTCTGTCCATATCTCGTGGGATGCTGTCAGCGGAGCGAATTCCTACAAAATCTATTCTTCCGATGATCCGTATGCTGAAGATTGGGGAGATGCTATCGCTTCGGTTGCTGTTTTAAGTTGGACTTCCGATATTTCTGGAATTGAGAAGAAATTCTATTATGTGGTTGCTTCGATGGAAACGGTGAGGGAAAGCGTTAAGCCAGTATCCCCATCGTCCCGATGGGAAAAGAAAAAAAAGAAATTCAATAAATAGAAAATTACCAAAAACCACCGAGACGGTGGTGATACACTTACGAATCCGGCAGCTGCCGGATCGGAAGTTTTCTTTTCCTTTCACTTTTTTCCTTCTCCCTTTCTCAAAGCAGGCCTTGTCATTCGACATGGTAAAAGCTTTGAGTTCCTTTCACCTTTTCTATTGACACCAAAAATTCGTATTTTTAATTCTACTTCTTAAAGAGGAATTGAAATGAAAGAAAAAGAAATTTCAAAAGTTTTCCAAACCGCAGAAAAATATTTTAAATCCAAACAGTATGACGATGCCATTAAGTTCTATAAAAAGATCATCGATCAGAAGAATCCGGAAAATCTAAATGAAAAGAATCAGAAAATTTACAATTTCGTATTTACACAAATCGCTCGTTCGTATTGGAATAAAATAGAACCGAAGGAAGCATTAAAATATTTTCAGAAATCATTAGCTATTCATACAAAAAGAAACGAACAGGAAAGAATTGCAGGAGATTATTTAAATATCGGGGGAGTACAATGCCATCTGGGAAACAATTCCGAAAGCATAAAATACAATGAAAAAGCTTATAATATTTTCAAATCTTTAAACAAAAAGAAAGAGATGAATAGAGCGATAAGTAATCTGGCAAATAATTATTACTACCTTGGAAATTTTAAGAAAGCTCTCAAATTGAAATTGGAAGTAATTCCTTATTTTGAAGAAATCAAAGACCTCGAATTATTAGCAAAAGATTTGAACACCATCGCTGTTATTTACAGTAAATTAAGCAATTATGAAAAGGCGATTGCCTATTCTTTGCAATCACTGAAGATAAAAGAAAAGCTGAATGATCCTTACTTTACTTCGTCTTCAATGTTAAATCTCGGTGTTTTCTATGAGGAGTTGGGAAACGATGAAAAAGCTTTAGAATATTACCAAAAAACCCTCAAAATAAGAGAATCGATTAAAGATAAAAAAGGCATTTCCGCAGTTCTGAACAACATCGGCAGTCTGCTGATGGATCAGCAAAAAGAAAAAGAAGCTCTTGTATATTTTCAACGATCGTTGGAAATTAAAAGAGAATTCGATGATAAACAGGGTTTGCTAATCGTTTTGGGAAATATCGGTTCGATCTATTGTGAAAATCTAAAAGAGTATGATAAAGCTCTGAATTTTACAGAACAGGCTCTAACGATTGCAGATGAGATCGGGAATGTATTTGAAGCAACCTCGATCAAACAAAACCTTGCTGAAATAATGATCAAGAAAAGAGAATTTTCAAAAGCAGAATCTTATCTGAAAGGAGTTGGTAAATTATTACGAAAAGAAAAGAATAATCGCTTGTTGCTGATTAATTTCAAACTTTATTCGGAATTGTTCTTTGAACAAAAAAAATACAAACAATCGATTGAGTTTCATCGAAAATATTCAGAACTCAACGACAGGATTTTCACGGAAGAAAGTTCCCAAAAAATCGCTGAAATACAAACTAAATATGAAACTGAAGAGAAAGAAAAAGAAGCGGAAATCTATCGTTTGAAAAACATCGAACTCGAAGAAAAGAACGAGCAAATCCTGAACCAAAAACAAGAATTGGAAAAAACTATCGAGAAACTCCATCACAGCGAGATAAAATATAATTTTGTGGCAGAAGAATTGAGTAAAGGAATCGGCACAACTCTAATAGGGAAAAGCGAAGTTATCAAGAACATCATTG
>DAOVQH010000188.1 GCA_030628755.1 Candidatus Cloacimonadota bacterium
GCAAGATAGTAAAAATATAATGCACAAAATTTACGCTTTTTTGTGCAACAAGCAAATAACGTGCCCAAATAAAGTGCACAATAAATTGCAACTGCACACTTCTTTGCTTTTTTTGTGCAGTGCTTCTCTCGAATGCCCTTGAAATTTGTAGGCAACTAAATGTTTGTAAAATGAAACTGAAGCTCAACACTCGGAGGTGCTTCGCACATTAAGAGGTTGAATTAAAGAGGTGAAAAATGATCCAGGATAAAAACCTGCTCTCCGAAAAAGAAAAAGATATTGTAATTAACAGCATAAAAGAAGGCAAAACCATACCCAACGAGTATCTCTATAAACTTGCAAAAGACGATGAAGATGTTTTTCTTTTCTGGAACGGTAGAAACGAAGAAGTTACAAATGTTGTTCTGCCTTTTCATTCCATTTCCTCAAGGATTGAAAAGAATTAAAGAACTGAATATCGAAAATGTTCCCTGGGCATGGAGTATTAACGGTTTCTTCTCTGTGATAAGTATAATTTTAGCCACACTTTTTGCGATTCTTTTCGGGTTTAGGGTTGTATTCATTATTGCTATTATCTGTTATTTGGGAGCAGGAGTGATATCGGTGAGATTGAAAGAATAATGAGAGCAAACCTTGCGAAGGTTAAGAATCTAATATCAGTTACATAACCTTCGCAAGGTTAATTTTCTATTTGACAGATGAGAAAGTTTCATAAAAAGTTGGAAGCAGAAATTATTTACGGTTCATACATCATGATTGATCCAGCAAAATGCCAAAAAGAAAAATACAAAATCGCAGTCCGGGTTGTTGATATTTTGGGTAATGATACTTTGCAGATAGTAGAGGTAAAAATATAAAGGAGTTATAATGACTCAGCAGGATATTTTAAATTTGATGGATAAGGCGTTTTCCACAGGCAATATGGAAGATGTACAAAAGGTGTACAAAACTGGGAAGCAGAATCTTCAAGAAATGCCTAAAGTTCATGATTCATATGCTATTATTTTATTGGGAAAAGGCAACAAAAAAAAAGCATATACTATAATCAAATCAGCAATTTCTGAAAATAAGAAACGACATAAAAGAATCCAGGGAGTAGAATCTGCCTATGATTACGGTCTCTCCCACTACAATGCTGTTGTGATAACAAAAGGTGAACCATGGTTGACTAATAATGAAAAAGTTCACCATTTAGCAAATGCATTTTGGTATTTGCTGAAATCTGAACATATGAATTATAATGAAGGGGCTCTACAGGATCGAGGTGAGAAAGGATGGTCTAATTCTTTTTTTGGCGAATTCCTACCTACTTACTACAAGGGTGAACTCTTGAAGTTGAGAGAATTCTCCACTCTTCCCATGAGTCTAAACATTCGCGTTAAAGAGCAAGATCATCTTTATGCTGCATTTAGTGCGTTAAGCATTAATACCGTAATCCTTAGGAGGTGTATAAAACAGTATCAAGATCCAAATGTGAGAAATAATTTCTTAAGCATGGAAGGTGGTGCTTCATATCTAGAGTGGATTATGAATATTTATAAAACATATCTCAAAGATACAAGTAAGGCTATGCAAGAAATTGAAGGTGAAATTGGATCTCCCAACCCAAAGCTGTTTGTAAAAAGTGAAATTTACATAAAAAAAATAAATAAGGCGTTAAAAAACCGACTACGTATTGATCCAGATTTCAAAGACATTAGCTCTTAAAATATAATGAGTTTATTATTAAATACTACTGGCAATGAGGATGGAATAGTTAATTACTACATTACTCATCTTGTATTGGATTTATTTGATTATTTAAGAGATGGGATACAAAATAGAATTGATGGAACAGATTATTATTGTAATTGGTTTCAACTGGTTAGTTTTATTTTATTTGTTACAATTATTGCACATCAAAAAGTTGATAAAAAAATTCAAGAATTAGTTCAAAAAGGAATAAAATATTATCTATACGATAATAAAAACCCTTTAGGTTTCTTAAATGGTTTCGGTGATGAATGGTATTATAATAATTTACTAAAACGTTATCCAGAAAAAAAAGAATTAAGTAAACAAGTTGAAGGAACAATAGAAAAATATATAGAAACTTGGAATAAATCTCATAACAAACCATTTGCTGTAAATGAATTATTTGGTATACTTATTGCAACTGATAATGATAGAAGAAATCTTCACGGTTCATTTAACTTTATATATGGAGAATTTATAAATAGTAATATAATGCTATCAAAAAAGAAGATAAAAAAAGTTAGGTCTATTATTAGTGAAAACATTCGCTCACAATTATGAAGAATTCCATTCCTAATGATACCGAGATAGTTAAAGCGATAGCTGAAATTTTTGATACAGTATATCAACACAATCCATTAAAAATACTTAGTGCTTTAGTTACTGTAGATAAACATTTTATTCTTGGTTATAAAACGATAAATTATGTTGTTGATTATGAAATGATGGAAATCTGTGAATTTATCAACGAATTTAAATCATTATTAAAGGAAACAAAAGAAATAGAACAGCAAATCAGAATTAAAGTTTTAATTTATTGTCACATTATGGAAGCAGATCTTCCTTATATGGTCTTTTGGAATCTACTTAGAATACTTAATTCTCAAGACTGTAAATGGACTTTTCAAAAACAAAAATCCGATAACACTCAATATGTATATCAATACACTTGGGAGAAAATTTCTCAAATAAACAATTTATCTAAAAAATTAAATCTTAAAATTGGTGATATATTAACGAGACTTTGGAATGGGAATTTAAGAAATGCTTTTAATCATTCGCAATACACATTTATGGGTAATTTTCTACAATGTACTAAGAATCTTATACCTTTTTCCCGAAAGATATCCGATTTAAATAAATCTTTAAATTTTAGTTTTTCAACTATTGATAAATATTTTGAAGGATCAAAAAACTATCTTTCTTATTTTATCGAAGCTTATAAACATGCCATTAAATATTTTCAAGATGGCAAAACCTATAGTATTCAGGATGGTTTAATAAGATGGGATAAAAGCAAGACCTGGGTATGGGAAAAACCTTAAAGCAATCGTAACTTTCTTTAAAAAAATAAAAACCAAATCGCTAGTTCTGTGTCTAATAAATTGAGAATGGAATATAATCCAGCTTCTCTGTACCACTCGTGAGTGGTCAGATAGACCGGGACTAAAGAAAGGAAAAAATATTCAGGAAAAAGTCTGTCCGGTATGGGTTGGTTATCTTCTTTCCAGCCCGAGAAGAAAGTTATTTCAAAATCCAAAAAAGATGCTTAACCCGTATGTAAAAGCTGGTATGAAGGTTCTGGATATTGGCTGTGCTATGGGATTTTTCAGTTTACCGCTTGCTGAGATTGTTGGTGCGAAAGGTAAGGTTATATGCGTGGATGTACAGGAGAAAATGATACATTCCCTGGAAAAACGAGCGAAAAAAGCAGGTCTTTCCAATATAATCGAAACACGTGTTTGTACTCATAATTCTCTTGGTCTGGAAGATGTTATTGGAGAAATAGATTTTGCTCTGGCAGCTGCTGTTGTGCACGAAGTTCCTGATGCTTCCACCTTCTTTTCTGAGGTTTACAAAACGATGAGAAAACATGGAAGATTGCTGGTTGTAGAACCGGGTGGACATGTAACTGAAACTGATTTTGAGGAAACTGTTTCTATTGCCAGAAAGAATGGTTTTAGAGTTATTAATAAACCAGAAGTAAAACGCAGTCGTGCTGTGCTTTTAGAGAAGTATCTCGTTCACTCCTGAACGAGTATCTTTTCCCTCAGACAGAAGTGTCTGATTTACTGTATCTCATTCACTCAACCATAAAGACCGGCTGATAAATCCTGAACGAGTGTCTTTCCTCTCAGACCTTGAAAAGGTTTATGAGTATTTTCTTCCTGCTGAACCTTTTCAACGGTTATTAACTATCCAACCGTTCGGAAGGTCCCGACTTCGCTAAAGCTACGCCGGACAAGCAAGAAAGAGCAATAAGTCCCACAACCATACCAGTTGAATAAAAAAGGATTCAACGGTATAAATTCCGAAGGTTATTTTTAGCTCGTTACGAAACTTTTTTCCTGTTGGATAACAGATCCCGTTTCGTAACGCCATTGATACTGAAACTCTGTTTCAAACTTATATTTAAAAAATCAAAACATAGTTTTTCCATCAATTTCGTTCCCAAAGAGGACTTTGGGAACGAGCAGCAATGTGGCAGGCGAATGAACTAACATTTTACAGTATCTCATTCACTCAACCATAAAGACCGGCTGATAAATCCTGAACGAGTAATTTTTTCCCTCAGACATTGGGTTATCCAAAACTTCTATGCTTGTTTAAACTTAAAGTTTGAATCAAAAACTTTACAATTATTAATACTATAAAATAATTGGTTTAATGCGTTGCATAGCTTGAGCTATGCAACAAGAGGAATTTTTTAATGAAGATTACAAGTATCGAGCTCTTTCATATAAGCATTCCATTAGCCAAGCCATATAAACTTACAAAGCAATACGGAACTCTGACTCATGCACAAGCGGTCATCTGCAAAGTCTTCACTGACGAAGGAATTATCGGTCTGGGAGAAGCAGACCCTCTGAAACCTTTTACCCCTGAAACACCTGAATCGGTCATGTCAACAATCAGAGATAAAATTGCTCCGGAAGTTATTGGTAAGGATCCTACTAATATTTCAGAAATCGAATCAAACCTCGATAAAAAGGTTGAAGGTAACCTGATGGCACGAGGAGCCATAAATATGGCACTTTTTGATATAACCGGAAAGTATAAAAATGTGCCTGCCCATACTCTTTTAGGTAAATCACATAATTCCAGGATTCCCATGTTTATCGCAATTGGCAGTGGTACTCCAGATGAAGATTCAAAAGCTATAAAAGAACTCATTAACAAAGGATATCGAGGGGTAATGATAAAGATGGGAGCTTTATCCATTCCTGAAGAAATAGATCGAATGATATCTGCGAGAAAGCATTTTAGAGATAAGATTGCTATCCTGGTAGATGCTAATCAAGGATGGACAATTGACGAGACTTTAGAGTTTATTGAGGGAGTGAAAAGTTACTACCCTGATTTGCTGGAACAACCTGTTAAGCGAGATGATCTAAAAGGTTTGAAATACATTCGTAATCTTTCAAAAAATCTCCTCAGTGCTGATGAAAGTATTAATTCTATCCAGGATGCAAAGAATCTGATACAAGCAGAAGCTGTGGACGTATTCAGTGTAAAGGTTTCCAAGAATGGAGGATTAAGCAAAAGCAAAGCAATTGCTGATTTAGCTCAGTCTAAGGGTATAAAATGTTTGATGAACAGTATGATTGAATTCGGTATTTCACAAGCTGC
>DAOVQH010000082.1 GCA_030628755.1 Candidatus Cloacimonadota bacterium
CTTCACTTTATGTATTTGCAGAGCTTCAATCGAAACTCTGTCCGGCAACTGCCGGATATGAGCCGGAAGCTCTACCAACTGAGCTATAGGCCCTCAAAACTTTCTTCACTTTATGTATTTGCAGAGCTTCAATCGAAACTCTGTCCGGCAACTGCCGGATATGAGCCGGAAGCTCTACCAACTGAGCTATAGGCCCAAAAATTATATCTATTCAGATTTGCAAAAACAAGTTAGACTGTTTATATGTCAAGAATTTCCTAACTGACTGCCCCATCTTATTTAACATTGAAGTTCTCAATAAACTTCATCAGAACGCTGCTTCGGGTAGGGTGCCGTAATTTACGGAGTGCTTTATCTTCTATTTGACGAATTCTTTCTCTGGTAACACTGAAAATATTCCCCACTTCTTCAAGAGTCCTGTGATATCCATCATCAATACCAAAACGGAGTCTAATAACCCTTTCCTCTCTTGGAGTTAAAGTCTGTAAGATATCATCTACCTGCTTTTTGAGAAGGGTTCTTCCTGCCATTCTCTCCGGAGAAATGGTTCCTTTATCTTCTATGAAATCACCCAGAAGACTATCTTCGTCCTCGTGTCCAATAGGTTTATCAAGAGAAACCGGTTCCTTTGTGATAGCAAGAATGCTTTTAATTTTGTCTGCAGGAAGGTCTAGCTTGGTAGCTATTTCTTCCGGATAGGGTTCACGACCTAATTCCTGAAGTAGTTTCCTGCTTGCTCTTTTAACTTTATTTATGGATTCAATCATATGAACCGGGATACGAATCGTTCTGGCCTGATCTGCAATAGCTCTTGTAATTGCCTGGCGTATCCACCAGGTTGCATAAGTACTGAACTTGAATCCTTTACGATAATCGTATTTTTCAACTGCTCGCATCAGACCGGTATTTCCTTCCTGGATGAGATCAAGAAAGTCCAATCCGCGATTATTATACCTTTTTGCAATACTGACAACAAGGCGGACATTTGCTTCGATCATTTCATTTTTGGAACGTTCCTTCATTTTTTCGCCTCGTTCCACTTCAGCAAGGAGGTCGATCATTTCATTGGCAGTCATCCTAGTTTCGAGTTCGACCCTGCGAATTTTCCTGCGTGCATTTTTAATCTTTCTGAGAGTTTCAATAAATACATTTGGTTCAATATTTGTTTCTTTAGAAACTAATTCATAATCTTCAGGAGACTTATTCGCTTTTCGCCCATAAGTACAGATTTCATCTATTGTGAATTTTCTGATTTTGGATAGATGTTTAATTGTTTCCTGACTGTCTTTAATTCTATCCACTAAACTGCGAATACGATAAACCATACGTTTTAATAATTTTTCATTATATGTTAAACTATCGAAAATGTTTATTATTTTTTGTCTTTTCTTATCAACAACTTCCTGGTCGACTAAATGTCCATTTTCATCAAATTCACTATCATCTAAAAGTTCTCCGATTTCTTCAAAACCAGCTCCAGTTTCTTTAATAACACGTTCAAAATCGTTGATTAATGTTGCTTCCTGCGATCTATCCACCCAGGTGCCATATTCTATTTTAAATATGTGATCAATTTTTACTCTTTTCTCTCTAAATCTGTGAAGGAAGTTCTCCATTTCACGCAGGGTACTTCCACTCATAAAAATGTATTTATTAATATATTTTTGTCCTGATTCTATCTTTTTTGCTATCCGGATTTCACCTTCCCGATCAAGAAGTGGTACGCGTCCCATTTCACCAAGATACATCCTTACAGGGTCATCATAATAACGTTTGTTCTGAAATTTCCTGGTTGCTTTTGCTTTTGTAATAGAGGCTTTTTTCTTTGTCACCCGTTTTTGAGTTTCATCGATCAGTTCAATACCTTCTTCGACAAGTTTGTTAATAATCTCTTCAATTTTATCGAGGAAGATGGGGCTGTCCGGAAGGATGTTATTGATTTGCCTAAAAGTAAGAAGATTGTTGTTTTGTAGACCAAGTTCGATCAATTTTTTAATACACTCATTATAACTAAGCATTAACTCTCCTTAGTATAAGGTTTTTCTCACAACTTTTTTATCCAACTCTAATATTTTCTTTTTAAGTTCATTTTTCCTGGAGAATAACTCCATATCTTTTGGACTTGTTAAAATCTGTTCATTTATTTGTTCCAAATCATTTTGGTATTTTCTTAATTTCAGACTTTTTATAATTTCATCAACAGGAGATTTAGGAGGTTCGGAGATAATTAATTCTGCAATTATGTTCTTCAGGTTTTCGTCTTCAATTTTTTCCAACAGACTTGGAATATGACCCATTCCCTCTAAATGCTCCGAAACTAACTCATATATTTCTTTGTACTTTTCTGATAAAAAGTAACTCGAATCTATCTCTTGCGCAACTTTTTTATAAATTAAATTATCATTAAATAAAATAACTAATGTATCTCTTTCTTCCCCAAACTTTGTAATCTTAATAACCTCAGCAGTTTTCCCCTTTCTTGTTCTTCTTACTCGAATTTTAGAAAGAATCGCATATTCTGAGATTTTAAAGCTTTCAGAAATTTCTTTGACCAGAAGTTCACGAGCAATCTCATCTTGCATTTCGTTCAGAGTCTCGATCAATTCATTCAGTTTTCCTCTCATATCCAGTCCGAGAACTTTATCATCAAGCAGGAATTGCGGTAAGGGTTTTGCTTTTTCAATTAATTCTATTAATTTCTCACTTCCATTTTTAACCAGAAAACTATCAGGATCATCTGTTTCAGGGAGATTAATTATTTTCGCGTTATATCCTTTCCCCACTATATTGGAAGCAGCACGAATAGCAGCTTTTTTCCCGGATTTATCTCCATCATAAATTATGTAAAAATTATTTGTATATCGACTCAAAATATTTATTTGTGAATCTGTTAAAGAGGTGCCAAGTGATGCCACTGTATTGGTAAATCCATTTTCATATAAACGAAGGAAGTCTGTATATCCCTCGGAAATAAGAGCATAATCTCTTTTTGAAATATCCTGTTTTGTAAGAAAAAGACCGTAAAGTTCATTTCCTTTTGTATAGATCTCAGTATTAGGGGAATTAACATATTTCCCACCTGTCTGATCCTCATGCAGTTTCCTGCCACCAAAAGCTATAACTTTCCCTGTTGCAGAATGGATCGGGAACATCAACCTGTCCCTGAAAAGGTCATGGTTGTTACTTGTAAATAGACCTGTAAATTGGAGAATCTGGTCATTGATATTATTCTTTAGCAGATAATTTCTCAACCCACCAAATGTATCGAGAGCATAACCAATCTGGAATTTTTTTATTGATTCATCAGAAATTTCCCGTTTTCTTAGATAATCCAAAGCAATTGTACTATGCTTAATTAAACTTTCCTGATAATAAAAAGCAGCAAGCTTATTTATTTTGTATAACAAATCCCTGCGGGTTTGCTTTTGTTTACTTACTTCTGTTTCCTGAATTGTGATTCCAGCTCTCTCAGCAAGCTTTCTTAAAGCTTCAATAAAAGAAATTTTTTCATAATCACGAACAAATGTAATGACATTACCACCCTTTCCACAACCAAAACATTTGAATATCTGTTTCCTCTCACTTACCATGAAAGATGGTGTTTTCTCATCGTGAAAGGGGCAACAAGCTTTAAAGTTACTTCCAGCTTTTTTTAGTGGGAAGTAACTATTTATAACATCTACTATATTATTACTTTCTAATATTCTATCGATTTGAGATTGATCCATATTAGACTTCCAATTTCACCACAGTAACACCATCACCACCAGCGCCAGGAGGTGGTGTAAAAAAATCAACTGCTTTTTTATTGGTTTTAAGGTATTGTCTAACTTTACTCCTTAAAGCTCCTGTTCCTTTTCCATGAACAATGCGAACACTTGAAAGCCCATTCATAACAGCATTATCTATAAAAGCTTCGATCTCCGGCAGGGCTTCATCAAAACGGTAACCAAGTATTTTCAATTCCAATTTTATATCTTTTTTAGGAACACTAATTGCCTTTGATTTTATAGGCTTTTTTCCGGCTTTTGTAACCTGGTAAAGATTATCTTTGGAAGTAGTAAGGAAAATCCCGTTCATATCTACTTTTACATAATTGTCGGAAATTTCGGTGATTTCACCTTCCATTTCAACTTCCTTGATCCATACTGTTTGTCCAATCCTAAGAATCCTTACAGGGCTTCGTTTTATCTCATGTAATTGTTCTTCTTCTTTGGCAAATTCTCTGTTCATCTCAGTAATTTTTCTTAAAGATTTTTCCAGAAGATTTTTCCGCTTCTCTTTATTTAATTTCTTTATGTTTGAAATTTCCTCATTTAATTCCTTCTGAAGTGTTATAAGGAAATCCCGTGCTTCTTTAATGGAATCTTTTCTTATCTTTTTTGTTTCTTTTTCCAGTTGTTCTATCTTATTTTGATGCTCAGATATTTTCTTGTTCAATAATGCTGTTTTGAGCTGAGATTGGTAATTCTGACGGGAGAGGTCCATTTTTTCTTCAGTCATCCTTTTCAGCAGGTCAGTTAATTCTACATTTTGATTTCCTGTAAGCTCTTTCGCTCTATCGATGAGAGTTTCATCCATTCCCAACTGGGAAGCAACCTCGATGGCAAAGCTATTTCCCGGAAGTCCTAACTTGAATTGATAGGTTGGTAGGTGTTTTTCAGGATCAAACTGCATGGCAGCATTAATACAATTCTCATGTTGTTCTGCAAAAATTTTAAGTGCTGTATAGTGAGTTGTTATCACTCCGAGAACGTTTCTTTCTGTAAGCCTTTCCAAAATTGCCTGAGCCAGAGCAGAACCTTGCTCAGGATCTGTAGCAGCACCTATTTCATCAATCAGGATAAGAGAATTAGTATCCCCGGATTTTACCATTTCCTTAATATTCTTGATATGTGAGGAAAATGTACTCAGAGCGTTTTCCAAAGATTGATTATCACCAATATCAGCAAAAACATCTCTAAAAATCCCGATAGAACTCTCTGAATTCGCGGGGATAGGTAAACCCGATAAAGCCATCAGAGTTAAAAGCCCAACCGATTTCAGAGTAACTGTCTTTCCTCCGGTATTAGGACCGGAAATCAGAAGCAATTTGAAGTCACTTCCAAGCTCCAGGTCAAAGGGGATCACATCATCAAAGTTATCCATCGTTTCCAGCAGGAGAGGATGACGTGCATTAATCAGATTCAAATAAGGCTTCTCCACTATTTTAGGTTTTTCTGCTTTAAGGCGATTTGAAAACCTAGCAGATGCAAAGTAGAAATCAAGTTTTTTTAAAACTTCCGTGTTCTTCAAGATTTCGTTTTTAGAAAACCGGATAGATTCAGTAAATTCTTTGAATATCCTGAATATCTCCTGCTTCTCTTCACTGACCAGAAGATCCAGTTCATTATTGAGTCCTACAACTTCTTCCGGTTCAATATAAACAGAAGACTTACTTGCTGACCTTCCATGAAAAACACCTTTAATAAAGGATGAAGCTCCCTCCTTAATTGGAATCACAAACCTGCCATCGCGCTGGGTTACGATTTTATCATGAAGATAATTACTCGATGATAACTTTTCAATTTTTTGATTTAAAACACCAATAACATTTTGTCGTAATTGTTTTTTTCTACGACGAATAGATTTAAGTTCAGAGGAAGATGTATCCTTCACATTTCCTTCCGAATCAAAGATCTCCAGGTAGCGTTTCTCAAGCTTCTCAAGAGGAATGATTTTCTTAACAAGCTCAAAATATTCCGGATAATCTTCCAAATCTTTGATATTATCAGAAATGTTATTAGCAGTAGAAATGTTATAATACAGTTTCTTGAATTCTTCGAAATTATAGGTTTGATGTTTTAACTCTAGAAGTAGCTTGCTTACATTGGAAACATTTTCAAAGTTGAAGGTAATACCATTTTTCAGTAAGCTTTGAAGTTCGTAGGTCAGATCAAGTCTATAAACAATCTCCTTTCTATCCTTAAGGGGATATAGTGAATCTACCAGCTCCCTACCAAGGTCTGAATGACATTCAGCTAATAAGATACTCTTGATCTTATTATATTCAAGTTGCTCAAAATAATTCATTAATCTACAATTTTATCTCTGAATTTCTCTTCAACCTCTTTTGCTTTGTTTTCAATACCCTTTTCAATCTTATTCATTTGTTCCTGAAATGGTTTTGTGATATCTTTGATCTTCGGATATCTGGCTTCGAGTTTATCGGTGATGATTCTTACTGTTGTTGCTATTCTGGAATTCGAAGTAAATTTACGGACATCCCTTTCAAAAGGTGAGATATTTAAAATTATCAAAATTATTGCAATAATAAGAGTACCATTAAAAAGACCAAACAGCCCTCCCAGAAGTTTATTGAGCCAATTAAGATTAAAAAGTTCAACTATAGAATGTAAAATGTAGATTATAAGTTTTACCACTAAAATTATGATAATTGCTATCAGGATATAAGATGAGATTACAGCCAGAACTTCACCAAAACCAAGTTTTACCATTAACATACCCTTAAAGAGATGACCGGTTCTGGCGATTACAATTACAATTACCACCAAACCCAATAAACCAATAATACTTCTAATAAAACCTTTTCTAAAACCATGAAACATCAATATAAGAAGGAAGGCACCGAGAATAATATCCAAAATATTCATTTCATTTCCTTTGTTGAAGGTTATCTACAATTATTTTAGAGAGAAAAGGGGAGAAATTCTCCCCACGACATTTTTTATTACGATCTAAAATGCGAATAAATCAATTTTGTAATTTATTTTTTACAATAATACTTAAAACTTTACCATCAGCTCTGGAACCAAGCTTTTCCTTCAGAGCTTTCATAACTCTACCCATATCTTTCATTGATTCAGCATTGAGTTCAGATATAGTGTTATCTACTTCCTTCTCTATTTCAGATTCAGACATCGGTTCAGGCAGGTAGGATTCAATTATCTCGATTTCTTTCGTTTCAATTTCAGCCAGTTCCGGACGATCACCCCGAATATAAAGCTCAACCGCTTGCTCGCGACTTTTAACCTGCCCTTTTAAAACAGAGATTATTACATCTTCAGAGAGTTTTGTACCTAACTCAATCTCTTTGTATTTAATCGCAGATTTAAGAGATCGAAGAACCTTTAAGCGATCTTTATCTTTCTTGCGAAGAGCTAATATTATGTCTTTCTCAATTTGCTTAATCATGTTCTCAAAATGATCTATTATAGCGTGCTTGCTTTCGTTGTAATTTTAAAGCTTTTCTTCTGGCATCCTTAAGCTTTCTTCTACGAGCTACGCTTGGTTTTTCGTAATAGTTATTTTTTTTAATATCAGATAGAAGCCCAGCTCTTTCGCATGATTTCTTAAATCTACGTAAAGTAACCTGAAAAGATTCGCCTTCTTTAGCGATAATTTTTGGCACTAAATTTCACCCCCTTTTCCTATAAGTGATTTACAAAAATTAGAAATGTTAACTTATTGTCAAGAGTGAAATAATATTAATAAATTAAAGTAGAATTACAAAATTATTATTTGTTTTTATTTTATGAATATAGAATAGGTAGATTTAAAAATTTCTGGAAAAAAAACTTGTATAAATATTGAACATTTTAGTTATTGCATCAAATTAAATATATACATATAGGAAATGGAGGAATTTAGATGTTTGAAGGAATGAGAAAAAACGCATCATGGATTATCCTTATTATTGCAGGTGTTTTTATTCTTTCGATGGCAATTGGAGGTATAAGTAGCATCTTCATAAAAAAACCTGTTGTTGCTGTTATTGCTGGCAAAAAAATATATCCCGATGAATATAGAGAACTCTTGAAAAATAGTTATGCCAATTATGCCCAGCAAAATCCAGATGCAGAATTTGATGAGAGATTAGTAGAACAACTTAGCGACCAAACCTGGAACCAGCTTATTCAACAAATTATCTTCGAAAAGGAAATTAAAAGACGTCGTATAAAAGTCACTAATGAAGATGTTGTTAAGAAGCTAAAAAATCCTACTGAAGACATTACTTCAATCCCCGAGTTTCAGACTGATGGAAAATTTGATTACGAAAAATATGAAGAAACTCTTCTGGAAAATGTTGACTTTGCAAACTGGATGGAAGCAAGAATTAGAGCCAATCTTCCTTATGAAAAATTGTATGAGGATGTAAAAGCTGAAGTTAAACTTACAGAAGAGGAAGTGAAACAACAATACATTGAAGATAATAATAAAGCAGATGCTGATATTATTTTCTTTAATCCCAATAAAGTCGAAGATATGGAAATCACTAACGAAGAAATGCAATCTTATTACGAGGAACATAAAGAAGAGTATAAAAGGGATCCCGCCTGCAAATACAAATATGTTAAAATTAAAATTGAACCCAGTGAAGCTGATATTAGAGTAGTTAAAACAAGAGCCGATTCAATTTATCATTTAGTAATGGATGGAGCAGATTTCGCTGAAACTGCTAAAAAATATTCCGGGGGGCCCACAGGTCCGAATGGAGGTGACCTTGGTTACTTTGGCAGAGGTAGAATGGTAAAAGAATTTGAAGATGTCGCTTTCTCATTGAAAAAAGGTGA
>DAOVQH010000248.1 GCA_030628755.1 Candidatus Cloacimonadota bacterium
AGATTTTTTGGTTATTGACTATCAGAAACTTAATGATTGTAAGGATAATGATATTCTTTCAGAAGCAAAAAAGATTTTGTCAAAGATGATTTATTGTGGAGAAGAAAGAATTATTGAGCAGGTTTATGTCAGAGGAAAGAGGCTAATTTAAATTTTAAATATGAAAACAAAATGTTTGACAAATATTAACCTTTTTAAGGTTTGAAGATGAAAGGAGAAATGATGGAATTTAAACTATTGTCCGATGATGATATGAAAGTAATGGATGCTTTAAAAGAATATCATGGCGGAGCAAAGGAAATATCTACAACTATTAAAAAAATGCGGGATTTTGAAACCCGTAAAAAAATCTTAGCTGAAAAAGGTTACGGAAAAATGATAGAAGAAGCTGAAGATTTGGTTAAAAAATTTGTAAAGGTTGGGGATTTCGAAAGAGAAAACAACATTTCTTATAATAGTAGTTTTGGAATTGCAACTGCACAAGTTTCTGGCTGGCAGGGAGCAAAAGTTACACATCATGCAATGAAACGGATTGCTGAAAGCGCTTCTACAGATGAACCTTGTTTTGTGCCTTCAGAATTTATTTCTGTTGTAGCTTTAACTGATAATTATGTTTACAATGGTGATCTTATGGCAACTCTTACAATGGCTGAAAATATTATGAAGGGTTCAAAATTTTGCAGCACAAATTTAATTGGTGTTCCTCAACCAGAAAATAGGTTTTTGGAGCTTGAAAAAGTAACAGGTAAGAAGTTTGAACGAACAGACATCGGAAATAGTTTATCTCAACTGATATTAAAAAATCAGGGAACTTTTTTTGGTAATTTCGGTGGCATAGAAGTAGCAAATGATAACCATATTGTTTATCTTGATGGAATTACAAGAACAGCACTTGCAACAGGTGCGGACTTTTTCCTAAATCCAAGTTGGAGCACAATTGTTGCAATTTGTTATTATGGTCGCGATATTCCAAATCTTTATATTAAAATTTCTATGCTTCTTGCAACTCAGAATCTTGTCCAATTCAGAATGCTTCTCAACATTATGAAAGAATACCTTCGCGATGATATGACTTCTTCATTATATGAAATTAATTTAGGGAATGGGATGACTCCTGAAACCTTTATTCAATGTGCAAAAGAACTGAAAGAAAGCGGTATTAAAGGAGTTAGCTTGTGTGCTCATATTTACATTAATCCTGACCTTGGTATGGAAGGTTTCAACTGGACGGATAATGCATTCAAGGTTCTGGAAAGCGGAACTGATTTGACTTTTAAATATGAAAGCGATGGCACCAGTAGAGAAATGGATACGATGGGAACTTATTTCCTTCCTGAAGATGAGCGAGAAGCAAATGCAGAGAAAATCGGTGATGTTATTTTCTATAAAGCCTTGCGTGCAACAGAAGATGGAAAAGAAATGATGAGAAAAGGAATAAAGGTAAAATTTGGTGGGAGTTCGTATTAATTGGTTGAAACGGTTGAATTAGTTGTCCGCAAAAGGCGGATCCGCCTCTGGCGGAAATTGGTTGAATTGGTTAAATTGGTTATATAGTATTGAATTAGTAAATAAATTCACGGAAAGGGATTTTATTAATATTTCATTAAAATGGTTGATTTGTTCTATTTTACCAATATAAAAATTATTGGGTTTTAAAAGAATGATGTGAAGAAATGATTTAAAGAAGCCCACAAATGCTTAATCCGTCTACTGACTGATTATTTGTGGGATAATAAGATAAACCCAAAATATCATAACCGTTTTAACGGTTTCAAACTAAGAAAAACCATTAAAATGGTTCATGATTAAGATTGGGTTTATTCATTACACATAATTAAAATTATGGGTTTCTAAAAGGATATGAAATAATGCATTAAAAAGAAGTCCACAAAAAGATAGAAAAAGTGGTAGGTTGAGATGATAGGAGCACTCTGAAAAACTATAAGAAAAAAGATTAAAACAAATAATAACGGAGGAAAATATGAAAAGACTAAAATTACTCTCCTTGATAATAATACTGTTTTTCTCAGCAACTTTATCTGGAGAGATAATGTATGTACATACTACAAGTGGAACTTATTCTTTTGATACATCTGATATTGATTTTATTGATTTTGCTGGTCTTGTTTCTGTAGAAGAATTTGAAAAGGTATTCAGCAAAATCCCAATTAACCTAATGCAGAATTATCCTAATCCTTTTACTACAGTTAATTCAGAAACTACGATTAAATTTGAACTGAAGAAACCGGGTAGAACAGAAGTTGCGATTTATAATGTTAAAGGACAGAAAGTGAAAACATTGCTTGATGAAGAATTGATATTTGGTAAACACACTTTAATATGGAATGGAAAAGACGAAGATGGTACCAAAGTTGCTAACGGAATCTACCTTTACAAGGTAGAACAAAACAAAGAGACAAAAGTTAAAAAAATGATTTTAATCCAATAGTCAGGCTTCGTCCCGATAAAAGAATCGGGACTACGCCAAGACAAGGAGGAAAAAATGCTTAAGATAATCTTAATAATAGCAGTATTATTTGTATCGAGTTTATTATATTCCGGTGAGATGACGATACATTTAACTAATGGAACTTCTGAATCTTTTGAAATAAGTGATATAGAAATGATAACCTTCGGAGAAACACCCGATACATTGTTTGAATGGTGCACAGTTCCAGCAGGTGAATATACTTACGGATGGGGTGATACAATAAAAACCATAGATTACGATTACCAGATAATGAAAAATGAAGTTACAAACCAGCAGTATGTAGATTACCTGGAAGAAGCTTATGCAGCGGGTGATATCTGGATTGAAGGTGGATATGTAGTCGGTTATTATGAGGGTGATGAGCATTGGTCTGCTGGAAACTATGATTTCTATGATTTAGGAACACCAATTTCGGGATATAATTATGCCAGGATTTCCTGGGATGGAGATTCATTTATTATTAATGTTCCTTCAGGATATAATCCTGGTGATTTTGATGATCATCCGGTAGTATATGTAACCTGGTTTGGTTCCTGGGCATTTGCTGAACATTACGGATTAAGACTTCCCACAGAGCACGAATGGGAAAAAGCTGCTCGTGGAAATACCGGTTGGAATTATCCCTGGGGCGACAACATAGATGGCAGTAGAGCAAATTATTTGTGGAGTGGAGACCCCTGGGATAATGGAACCACACCGGTAGGAATGTATAACGGACAAAATATACAGGGATTCCAGACCACAGACAGTCCTTCACCTTACGGTGTGTATGATATGGCAGGAAATGTCTGGGAATGGACAGATAGTTGGTGGAGTTCCAGTTCTTCCACCCGTGTTTTACGTAGTGGTGGCTGGAGCGGCGCCCCGCCCAATCTGCGATCTTGGAGTCGCGGCCACGGCTATCCAGCCACTAGTATCGACGGCATCGGATTCCGTTGTGTTTTCGATTGAGTACTTTGAAATTGCCGGAATTTTATTTACTATGCTAAATTGAAGTAAGAAGAAAAGTACAGACCTATTACTGCTCGAAAGGGCAAAGAAAATAAGGAAAGGGCAAAAGTTTCCCATAATTAAAATTATGGGTTTCTAAAAGAATAATGTGAAGAAATGATTTAAAGAAGCCCACAAATTCATTTGTGGGTTAATAAAGGAAACCGAAAGTATCATAACCGTTTTAACGGTTTTAAGGAGAAATTACAATGTCGCATTCTCTAACAAGAATCTGGATACACGCTGTATGGAGTACAAAAGACAGATTTCCTTTTATGAAAAATGATGAACGAATAAAAATCATTAACCATTTGAAAACAAAATTTGAAGAATCTGAATGCAGAGTCAGGATAATCAATGGCACAGAAGATCACTTACACGCCTTGTTTCTCTTAAATCAGAATGAATCCATAAAAGATATAATGAAAAATATCAAAGGTGAATCATCCCATTGGATAAACGAAAATGATTTTTATAAAGCTAAATTTTCTTGGCAGATAGGTTATGGAGCGTTTTCGGTTAGTGAATCAATTGTAAAAAATGTTGAAAAATATATCAAAAACCAAAAAGAACATCATCGAAAAATGTCATTTCAAGAAGAATGGGAATTGTTATTGAAAAAACATAATATAGTTGTTAAGGGAAACCATTGAAAT
>DAOVQH010000291.1 GCA_030628755.1 Candidatus Cloacimonadota bacterium
AACAATCGAGCGAAAAGAATATGTTCCTATTTATAAAGTTCTAAATGAACTCGATCATTTTCTCAGCCAAAATCCGACTCTGGATTTTATAACTTTTTCCGGAGCAGGAGAACCGACCTTAAATAGTGGAATTGGAAAAGTGATTTCATTCTTAAAAGAGAGATATCCAAATTTTAAATTAGCTCTACTTACAAATTCTACTTTATTATATAATGAAAATTTAAGAAATGAAATCAATAGAATCGATGTACTTCTTCCTTCTTTAGATACAGTAAGCAAAGAGACTTTCACAAAAATGAACCGTCCAAATTCTCAACTTGATATAAATAAAATAATTGAAGGTCTAATCAAATTCAGAAAAGAATTCAATGGTAAAATCTGGCTGGAGATCTTTATTGTTCCCGAAATAAATGACACAGAAGAAGAATTAAAACTTCTGAAACAAACGATCCCGAAGATAAATCCTGAAAAAGTGCAATTGAACACTTTGGATAGACCTGGAACAGAAGCCTGGGTAAGGTTCGCAACAAAGGAAAGGTTGGAACAGATTGTTGATTTTCTGAAACCACTTCCAGTTGAGATCATTGCCAAATTTAATTCACGCCAACAGATAAAAAGTTTTAATAAAAACATCGAAAACCAGATTCTGGAAACCATCCGCAGACGCCCCTGCACTGATAAAGACATGGTTGAGATGCTGGGAATCCATCTGAATGAATTGAACAAATATCTCAGTGAGTTGTTAAATAAAAATCTTATCAAAAGTGAAATCAAGGAACGAGGAACTTTCTTCAAAATGAAATAATAAATTTTCCATAAGAAAATAGTTGCATATTTTTTCCAAAATAAATAAATAGTAAAAGTAATTGAAAAATGGGAAGGGGGATAATGTTTAAGCGTAATCAGCTTTTATTAATTCTCACATTTATACTTCTTGCTTTCAGTATTACTCTTTATGCTCAGCAGATTCAATTTGAAAAGCAAGATTCTCTTGAACTCATCACTGATGGACCTTACATATTCTGGGAAGATAGTAAAGCGATTATAAAATATGTTCTTAATAATAACCTTGTTTCCGAAAAAATAACTGTTCAGGAAGAGGGATCATTTACGTTTGAACTGGAAGGTTTTGATCACGACTTCGAGATATCATCTTATCCACCTACTATTTATCCGAGTAGTTATTCAGATGTTTCAAAGATATTCGTAGTTAGCGATATTCACGGACAATATGATAGATTTGTTGAGATCCTTAAAGGTAACAGGGTAATCGATGCAAATTTAGATTGGGCTTGGAGAAATGGACACCTTGTCATTTTGGGTGATGTTTTAGATCGTAGATCGAAAGTTACAGAATGCCTTTGGCTAATCCACAAATTAGAAATACAGGCTGAACAATGGAGAGGAAAAGTTCATTACCTTCTTGGAAATCATGAGGTTATGGTTATGCAAGGAGATATCCGTTATGTACATGATAAGTATAAAAAAGTAGCTGACATAATGAAAATGGACGTTCCCAAACTCTTCGTCGTACACTCCGAATTTGGTCGCTGGTTGCGTTCAAAACACACAATAATTAAAATAAATGATATTATGTTCGTACATGCAGGTATTCATCCACGTGTTGCTTATAGAGATTATAACATCAGGGATATGAATAATCGTATCCGCATTAATATCGATTCATCACCTGATAAAATTAAATATAGTGAATATCTGAATTTCCTCTTTGGAGATGATGGTCCTCTCTGGTATCGAGGTTATTTTGAGGATACTAAAACTTCTCAGCAAATAAAGCTGGCTGACTTTCTAGAACTAATCAAAAAATTAAATGTTTCAGCAATAGTCGTAGGGCATATAACCCGGGACTTTATCAATCCATTCTTCAAAGATAAATTAATCCCAGTGGATACTGGAATTAAATATGGAAACAAAGGTGAAGGTTTATTGTGGAAAAATGGTATTTTCTACCGTGCAAAAGCTGATGGATACCATGAACAGTTAATTTTTCCTTAAAAAGAATAAAAAGATGGAGAATTAAATGAAAAAGTTATTAATTTTTGTTATTTGCATTGTATTATTATCTGCATGTGGAAAGCTAAAAGAAGCAAAAGAAACAATGGATGCAGTTAAACAATTTGCTGAAACTGCAGGCGATGTTGCAGAAGTTGCCAAAGGTCTCGAAAATATCGATATCGAAAAAGTAAAATTAACCGAAAAAGAGGTTAAAAAATTCTATTCTGGTGTAAAGAAATTAAACGACAAATATCCAGATATTCATTTCCAGATAGCTACAATGGCTGCTATAGAAGCAAGCATGGCTGGAAAAGACCTGAAAGAAATCATATCCAAAGAAATGGATATTTCTTTTGATGAATATTCTAAACTCTCTGCAGTGATTACTTATGCAGCAGCAGTTGGAGTTGGATATGAAATGACAAAATCCATTCACGAACAAACAAAAGCATCTCGTGATGAGCTTAAAAAAGCTTTAAATAATACACTCACCGAAGTAGAGAAAAAGAACTTGGAAAAACAAATTGAAAATATTGAAAAAAGTATTACAGAATTGGAAGAAGAAATGAAAAAAGAAGAATATAACATCGTAAAAGAAAATTACGAAATCATCAAAAAAGTTAAAGAAGAATTAGAGCTGTAATAACTTTAGAAATTTAGATTAAAGGGATGGATTTATAAATCCGTCTTTTTTTTATTTTTAACTTGACTTTTGCACATATGTGCATTATATTGTCTTTAGAATTTTAGAAAAGGAAAAAATAATGTCCCGACCGAAAAAGGAAAGGATTGTACATGAACCACCGATTTATACACGATTTAAACCGGTTGGCATGCGAAGTTATATATTAGAACAGGCTCCACTTACTATAGATGAATATGAAGCAATTAGACTGGCTGATTACTTAGGAATGGAGCATTCTGAAGCTGCAGATGAAATGGAGATTTCACGCTCTACTTTTACCCGTTTGGTAGAAAAAGCAAGAAAAAAAATGGCCGATTTTTTAGTAGAAGGAAAAGAGTTGTTTATTGAAGGTGGGAATATACATTTCAGAGGAAATATAATTAGATGCCTTGATTGTGGACATATGTTCAAAACCAATTTTGAAAACGAGATGACCAAATGTCCTGTATGCGGTTCGATAAATTTATTGGATCTTGCAGGAGGATTTGGTCATGGAAGATGTTGTAGAGGACGAAATAGAGGAAGGAGGTAATTATGCCAAGAGGTGACAGAACGGGTCCTGGAGGAATGGGACCAATGACAGGAAGAGCTGCCGGTTATTGTGCCGGTTATGATGTTCCCGGATTCGCCAATCC
>DAOVQH010000102.1 GCA_030628755.1 Candidatus Cloacimonadota bacterium
AAGAGATTATATCCGATTGCTCCTTTAACGATAAGTTTTAGGTCATTTGCTTTTATCAATGAGAAATTATTTATAGATAACACACTATCCTTTTGCACTGCATGTAATTCAATAGAATTTGCTTTGAAATTCCTGGATTTGAAATTTTCAACATACATATCGATTTTGAATTCATTTTCTTTTTTTTGCTTTGAATAAAAAAACCTACCTGTCACATTCCCCTGTAAACTGGCTGTTGAAAAGATATCTTGCAATTCAAGAGTATCTATTTTCCCGATTGCAATTATGCTCAATTCCGGTTTTAGAAAGATTTGGCTATTAATATCGAGTATTTTTTCCTTCCTGCTGGAAATATGACTGTCATCTATCTTAATAAAGTTATTATTCCCATTTAAGTTAAGTTGAAGAGCAAGTTCCTTCATCTCACCGAAACGGAAATCATCAACCAGAATTTCTCCAGATAATGCTCCATCTTTACGATTATCATAATCTATATTAAAATTTACATTACCTTTCAACTTACTGGATGCATCATAACTCATAAAATATTTTGCAAAATCGCGAATCTTAATCTTTTCTCCGGAGAGTGTCATACCAAAATTGAAAGAGGGTTTCAGTCTTACCCAGGTGTTAATATCAATATTCTTATTTATTTTGAATTGTTTAGTTTGAATGCTGTCTAAAGTTCCCTCAGCCAAAAGATTTATTTCAAAAGGTTCATAATTGAATTTTGCATTATGAGACCTTAAATTGAAAAATGATTTTTTATTTGTAAGGTCTAAAACAACATTTGTTTTTATCCTGCCATCCAGTTTGCCAAAATCTCGATCATAGGCTCTTATCGTGGAAGAAGCTACTATACTAAACTTATTTGCTTCAATATCGAGATTTCCAGAAATCAGAGGAAGAGTTTTACCCTGGAAGGCTGAGTTGAGATCAAATCGTTTGAATTTCAGTTTTGTGCTTATTTCTTTTGTCTTTATATTACCGGTGCAGAATAAAGTTACATCTTCCTTTTCTCTTCCAAAATCAATGGTAAAATCATTTCCTTTCAAATCAGCTTTTAGGAGTAGATCCTGGATTTTAAATTTAGGGTTTTGAGCAATTATATCACTAAGAATAACAGAAGCGAAAAGCTTTTTATCATAAAGAATATCAGAGTCTAATTTACCTTTAATTTCCAGGGTATTACTTTTCCAACATAAATTATCCGAATACAGATTAAAATTAAAGTCTTTTCCAATATTGTACTTTCCATCTCCCTGTAATAAATTTTCTTCCCAGATCAGGTTTTTCAGTTTCAGAAAAATAGTTTTATTTTTGAATTCAGCAGTCAGGTTAATATCACTTAACTTCTGTTTAGCTATCACAATCTCTTCAGAAACTATTTCCGCATTAATTTCAAGTTCAGAAACCTTACCGCTTATATTGAGAACAATTGATAGATTACCATTTAAAGATTTAAGATACTTTGATAGAGGAACATTATTTATTCTGAAATCTGCTTTAACCTGACGACTTTTCGTGAAAACTTCATTCAACTTGACATTCCCTTGAATTCTATTTCCATCGAAGAAAAAATTGTTGAATTTCACTTCAGCAGATTTATCATTTCCGCTAAGATTTATATTTTTGCCTTTAGCATTTTTACCAAAAATATTTATCCTGGTATTCTTCAAATCCGCAGTATAAGAAAGTGTTTTATCCTTATATACGAGATAAAAATCCAAATTAGAAGAAATTTGTTTAATAACTGGTAGTTTAAGTTCTTCTGGAAAAAAATCCATAATTTTAAAGGAAGCTGATTCGATATTACCCTTACTCAAAATAAGATTAGCTTCAAGAATGGATATATCTCCCGATTTTGCATTTAAATTTATATCGGATTGAGAAGTGTTCACAATTGAGATATTGATATCTTCCCAGGTATTTTTGAATTCTATTTTATCAGTTGTATATTCGATTGTCACATTCCCATTGTAAATATCTAATGCTTTGAAGTATCTGGTGATATCAGGTATTTTAGATTTTTCTTTTTTCTTCTTCCTTGGTTTTGGAACCACTTTATACTCAAAATTCGGCTCATATACTTTGATATGTTTTATAGACCTCAAATTCTTAAAATTTGAAAAAACTAGTTTAAGAAGATTGTATTCTACGTATAATTGTTTTATCTCTAATTTAAAACTATCAGCTTTTTTAATCTGTAATCCTATAACTTTCAGTTGTTTATCGTTAAAATTGAAACTTTCTATTTTTACATCAGCTTGTAAAGTTTTCGAGATATAGCTTGAAAACTTTTTCTGAACTATCTCATCAACTTTCGCTAATCGTACAAGTACGAAAAAAGTTATATTGATAACAAAAACTATCAGTACAATTATTAAAAGCCACTTTTTGCTTTTCACTTGATGATTCCGAATACAATCCTATAATTTTTTAAGAACCCCATTTTCAAGAAGATATTTGATATTCATTTTTTGAACAATCTCCATATTGTGGGTTACAATGACAAAAGTTTGTTCTTTAGTTTTGTTCAGTTTAATGATCAGATCTATTATTTCTTCACTGTGTTTTGCATCGAGGTTGCCAGTTGGTTCATCAGCAAAAACAATTTCGGGACTGTTTATCAGAGCCCTGGCAACTGCAACTCTCTGCTGTTCACCACCACTTAACTGGTTCGGATAGTGATCTCTTCGATCGTAAATATCAAGAACTTTAAGTAGCTTTTGGGATTCGATAATACTTTTTTTGAAATTCTTTGTTGCCAGGAACATTGGCATTGCCACATTTTCTTCTGCAGTGAAATCTTCCATTAAATAATGAAACTGGAAAACAAAACCTACTTTTTTATTTCTGAATTCGTTTACATTTTTATCGTTTACATTTATTTTTTCCCCGGAATAAAAGATTGAACCTTCATCTGCGCTATCCAGCATTCCCAGCAAATGTAAAAGCGTGCTTTTCCCGCTTCCGGATTCACCGGTTATGGCAATCATATCTCCTCGCTGCACTTCAAAATTAACCCCTCTCAGCACTTCGAGTTTCCCGGAAGCTTCCTTATAACTTTTCTTCAAATTCTCGACTTTTAGCAAATTCACCTGCTTACTCCAAATCTATGTATTTCTTAAAATATCAGTAATATGCAACCTTGCTATATTTTTCAAAGGTACAATTGAAGCAACAAATACAATCAGTATAGATGTACAAAGAATAACCAACCAGCTTAATAGGCTAAAATTCACATTGATTTTTTCCAGAAAATAAACATCACCTTTCAAAATAAAGAAAGTCTGCCAGCTTAGAAATTCAGCGATAAGCACACCTATAATCTGACCCAAACTAACAGCAATAAGCGAAATAATAAGAGTCTTTCCAATAAATATCTTCTGCAACATTTTATTTGAAGCTCCATATGCTTTTAAAATACCGAGTTCTTTCCTCTTTTCAATTATCGAAGTTGAAACAGAACTAACCACATTAAAAGAAGCAATTAAAACTAGAAAGCTCAAAATTATGAATATAACCCATTTCTCAACTTTGAGAAGTGCAAATAAGTTACTGTTAAAATCAATCCATGAGCTTACCTGATACTCAAAATCAAAGTTCATTTCCCATTTATAAGCAAGGAAATCTGCCCGTTCGATGTGCTCCTGTTTTAGTTTTACCTCGATCATTGTATATTCATCTTCAAACGAACTGAACTCGGATGCTGTATCAAGATTTAGAAAAACATACTTACTGTCATATTCGTACATTCCGGACTTGTATAAACCCACGATTTTAAACTCTTCCTGTTTTGATTTTATACCCATTGGAGTTATCTTGGAACTCATCGGATAGATAAGTTTAAAAGTGTCACCAATCTCTAAACCCAATTCTTTAGCCAGCTTATAACCAATTGCAATATCATACTTATTCTTTAATTCATAATTTCCTTGAAAAATATACTTTTTATATGAAGTCGGTTGATTTTCCATTCTCCAATTTATGCCACGGATAATTGCACCCTTTATGCGATTGCCATTAGAAGCCATTGCCTGGGTAACTATTACTGGTGCTGAATTTTCCACTTCCGGTTGAGAAGATAAGAACTCACTTAGCTGTAGAATATCACTTTTTGACAAATTTTCCTCTACTGAGTTAAAAATATAAATGTGGGAATTAACTCCCAAAATTGTATTTTTCAGAACTGTTTCGTAACCTTCAAAAATGGAAAGAGCAACTGTGAGTGTGGCTACTGAAATTATAATGCCTATAACCATAAAAATGGAATCAAAACGAAGCCATTCTTTTTTTGGCGAAAATATATACTTTTTAAGAAAATAAATAACAACCTTATTCATTGTGGTTTATGTTTATTTAACATAAATTTCTGTCAATATTTGTCTCTTCAATATCAAGTTAAAATAATGCTTGCCAATGAGTTGTTAATTTCCGAATATTGAACTGTATTTCATAGGAGGCAACTATGAACATTTCATTCAAAGTTTTAATTGTTGTTTTTCTGACTTTCTTCGTCAGTAGAATTTCAGCAATAATAATTAATGTACCAGGCGACCAGCAAACTATCCAGGCAGGAATTAATGTTGCAGTTGATGGTGATACAGTTCTTGTACAACCAAATACTTATGTTGAGACTATTAATTACAGTGGAAAGAATATTACTGTTGCTTCGTTATTCTTAACAACTCAAGATACAACCTATATTTCACAAACAATAATTGACGGAAATCAGAGTGGCAGTGTTGTAACATTTGAAAGTGGTGAAGATTCTACAACCGTTCTTTGTGGGTTTACAATTACTAATGGAAATGCTAATCCTTATGGAGGTGGGATTTGTTGCTATAATTCCAGTCCGAGTCTGGTGAATGTAATTATAACAAATAATTCGGCTGATAAGGGCAGTGGGATTTCCTGCACTGATTCCAGTCCGATTTTGGAGAATGTAACGATAGATAATAATTCGGCAGTTATTTATGGTGGAGGGATTTACAGCACATTTTACTCCAATCCTAGTCTGGTAAATGTGACAATAGCGAATAATACGACTGATAATAATGGTGGTGGAATTTACTGCGGTGGTAATTCCAGTTCGAGTTTAGATAATGTGACGATAGCGAATAATTCGGCTGAGATTAGTGGAGGAGGGATTTACTGTGGATGGAATTCAAATATAGATTTATCCAACTCTACTGTAATTGATAATTCTGCTAACTACAATGGTGGAGCTATTTGTATAATTGGATCAAGCCCGGAAATAAAACAATCAATAATTGAAGGAAATTCAGCTTTTGATGGAGGTGGGATTTATTGTTACGATAACTCTAATCCAGTAATTTCAAATAATAGAATAAATAATAACTCTGCAATAGTTAGTGGTGGTGGAATTTATTGTTATAATGGATCAGTATCAAACATAATAAACAATGAATTCGGTTATAATGAAGCTTTGGTTGGTGGCGGTATAAGCATTTTAGATGCTAATCCATCAATAATAAATAACAATTTCAACCATAATGAAGCTGTAGAAGGAGGTGGAATTCATATTAGTGCTTCATCTTGTATAATAATCAATAATACAATTTCCAATAATACAGCAACTTATCAAGGTGGAGGAATTAGTATTACATATATATCCTCTCCTATTACAATAAACACGATTTTATGGGGAAATGAAGCTAACTTAAGTGGAAATGAAATATATATAAGACACTATGATTGTGAACCGGAATTTTATTATTGTGATATTCAAGGTGGTTTAAATGCGTTCGGTTATGGACAGGGAGTAAGCTTTAATGGAGTTTATGAAAATAATTTGGATTCAGATCCATTATTTCTTGGTTCAGGAGAAAATCCATATTCATTACTTGAGTATTCTCCATGTATAGATGCCGGAATACCCGATACAACAGGACTGAATTTACCTCCATGGGATATAATTGGTAACTTTCGAATCTGGGATGGAGATAACAATGGAAGTGCAATAATCGATATGGGTGCTTATGAATTCGGAGCTCCACCTTATGTGATAACAGATGAAAATATTATTACTAAAATTCCTGAAATTCATTTATACCAGAATTATCCAAACCCATTCAATCCGGCAGTTGCCGGAGCCGGTCGCAGTCCTGCAACAACGATAAGCTTTCAGATTCCAGTGAACGGTGAAGTAAATCTTTCAATTTATAACATCAAAGGACAAAAAATTAAAACAATTGTAAATGAAAAATTGGAACAAGGTTTGCATCTAATTATCTGGGATGGTAAAAATGATAACAATCAATATGTTGCTTCAGGAGTTTATTTCTACAAACTGAAAGTGAATAATAAGGATATCGCAATTAAAAAATGTTTGTTATTGAAATAAATAATATATTTTTAGAAGGGGGAATCATGAAAAAATTGATAATTTTAATTATAATGATTTTTCTGACTTTCTTCGTCAGTATAATATCAGCAACAATAATTAATGTGCCAGACGACCAACCAACTATCCAAGCAGGGATTAATGTTTCAGTTGATGGTGATACAGTTCTCGTGCAACCCGGAAATTATGTGGAAAACATTAATTATAATGGAAAAAATATTACAGTAGCTTCGTTATTCTTAACTACGCAGGATACAACATATATTTCTCAGACCATTATTGATGGAGATAGTATTGCGAGTGTTGTTACTTTCCAGAGTGGAGAAGATTCAACAGCATTTTTGAATGGATTTACGATAACGAATGGTTATTCCGTTAAAGGTGGCGGTATTTACTGCGTGAATAATTCATCTCCGGTTTTAGATAATATAACAGTAACAAATAATAATGCTTCGGGTGGTTTGTGGAATTATGGCGGTGGTATTTACTGTAATAATTCATCCCCGAGTTTGGATAATGTAACAATAGCAGGTAATAGTGTTTCAAGTAATGAACGGAATTTCGGTGGTGGTCTTTGTTGCGCAAATAATTCATTTCCAAACTTAGATAATGTAACAATAACAGGTAATAGTGCCTGGGAGGGTACGTGGAATTATGCCGGTGGCATTTTCTGCTCAAATTCATCCCCGAATTTATATAATGTGACAATAACAGGTAATATTGCCTCGGAGGGTACATGGAATTATGGTGGTGGTATTTATTGTGATAGTGATTCATCCCCATATTTGGATAGTGTAATAATAACAGAAAATAGTGTTTCGGGTGGTACGTGGAATATTGCTGGTGGAATTGGCTGCGAGATTAATTCATCCCCAAGCTTGGTAAATGTAACAATTACAAATAATAGTGCTTCGGGCGGTGAAGGTGGTGGGCTTTTCTGCAATTTGAACTCCTCCCCAAGTTTGGAGAATGTTACAATAACAGATAATATTGCCTCTTCTGGTGGGGGTATCTACTGCAAACATAATTCATGCCCGTCTCTAAATAATGTAGTAGTAAATGATAATAATGCTAATCATAGTGGAGGTGGAATTTCGTGCATTCATGGTTCAGCCCCTATTTTAGAAAATGTGATAATTATGAATAATAACGCTGAAACTGGATATGGTGGCGGGATTTACTGCTTCTACGAATCATCGCCTATTTTAGAAAATGTAACTATAATAAATAATAATTCTAATTGGCATGGTGGTGGAATTTTCTTAACTAATAATTCATGCCCGAACTTAGAGAACGTTACGATCTCAAATAACAGTGCTTTTCGGGCTGGTGGTGGAATTTATTGTAAATTTGATTCCTCTCCAAGCTTTGTGAATGTTACGATAACATATAATAATTCTAATTGGGATGGAGGTGGAATTTACTTATGGTATAATTCATCGCCAAATCTACAGAATGTTACGATCAAATATAATAGTGCCGGTCATGTTGCTGGTGGAATTTACTGTGAGAATAATTCATGCCCGAACTTAGAGAATGTAACTATTACAGAGAATGATGCTTATAATAATGGTGGCGGAATTTACTGCTGGATTAATTCATCAATA
>DAOVQH010000272.1 GCA_030628755.1 Candidatus Cloacimonadota bacterium
ATCCTTCCAGAGAACAACGTGCAAGATTCGTCAGGATGACAAAAAATGGTGATTTTGCAGAACTCACTTATACCAGGTGATAGAGATTTCACTGATGTCTTCCGGATTTTCGAGAGGGAAATTAAATTTCTGTAGAACCTTTAAGTATCTTTTTCTTGTTTTTGGAGGGATTGTAATAAGCGATATTTTACTGGCGATCAGTTCACCCGATTTTGTATAGATCTCGATCAATACAGATTTCTTTAGTTCAATGCTGGCTCGACTGGAAACAACGAATGCAACATCAGCACTAACCCTGGTTAGCTCAGTAATTTCAATTTCAGAAATTTGTAGATTTCGTCCCTGACTCTTTTTCCAGCAATTATGCATCATAAACCCGATTATAACAGCAACCAGTAAAATAAGTTTTACTGCGGGAGGAATGGTTCTGCGTTTTTTTATATCGATACGTTCAAAAGCTGGCATGAATACTCCTTAATTTCTTATTTCTATCTTTCAATTAAAAAATACCTGAGTTACATTAATGAATTCCCTGTCATTTTAGCAGGCTGCTTTATTCCCATAATTTTCAATACAGTGGGAGCAATATCAGCTAAAATTCCGTCTTTAAGTTTTAAAGGTTTACCTGAAATTAAAGAAACAACAAATGGCACTTTGTTTGTGCTATGTGCAGTAAATACATTTCCATCTTCATCCAGCATTTTCTCAGCATTTCCATGATCCGCAGTCAGGATAATATTATATCCATTTTCTTTAGCATTTGGAATGATTTCTCCAACACATTTATCAACTGCTTCCACAGCAGCTTTTGCAGCTTCAAATATTCCTGTGTGACCCACCATATCACAGTTTGCAAAATTTGTAACGATCAAGTCATATTTATTAGTTTTTAAAGCATTTATTAATTTCTCTTTTACCTTAAAAGCACTCATTTCCGGCTGCATATCATAGGTGGGAATTCTGGGAGAGTCTACTAATATTCTGTCTTCATTTTTAAAGGGTTTTTCCTTCCCACCATTGAAAAAGAAGGTTACATGTGCATACTTTTCAGTCTCGGCAAGTCTCAATTGTTTTAAATTATTATTGGAAATCACCTCTCCAAGAATGTTTTTCAGTTCAGGAAGTCTAAATGCAACCTGTACATAAGGGTTGAATTTAGCATCGTATTCATTAAAAGAAACATATTTCAAATTTTGGAATTTCTTAACCGGGAATTTGCCAAAGTCAGGAGATTTTAAAGTTCTGGTTATCTGGCGCATACGGTCTGACCGGAAGTTGAAAGCAATAACAGCATCATTATCTTTTACAACTGCTACAGGTTTTTCATTCTCAACCATAACTTTGGGGATGATAAACTCATCGGTTATTTTTTCATCATAGCTTTTCCGGATTGCTTCCACAGAGTCAGTGAATTTTTCTCCTTCTCCATGAACGATTGCTTTATATGCTTTTTCTATTCTTTCCCAGTGGTTGTCTCTGTCCATTGCATAATAACGTCCGGAGATCGTGGCTATTTTACCTATCCCGATTTCTTTTGATTTTTTTTGAAATTCCTTCATGAACTCGATTCCAGAATGGGGAAGAGTATCCCGCCCGTCCATAAAAGCGTGGTAATAAATTTCTTGAATTCCTTCCTGTTTGCAGAGCTTTAGAAGCGCCCAGAGGTGATTTATATTGCTGTGTACATTACCATTGGAAAGTAGCCCGAACAGGTGAAGATTACTATTATTTTGTTTAGAATGATTGATGGCTTCTAATATAACTTCATTTGAGAAGAAAGTTTTATCTTTTATTTTCTTCAATATCATGGTATTGAGCTGAAAAACAATGCGACCAGCACCGATGTTCAAATGACCAACTTCCGAATTTCCCATATCACCTTTCATAAGTCCCACAGCCAGTCCAGATGCATCGAGCCTACTTTCCGGATTTTCTCTTCTGAAGTTATCGAGATTGGGAGTATCTGCAGCAGCAATAGCATTTCCGTAATCAGATTCATTGATACCATATCCATCGAGAATTAAAAGCAAAACCCTGTTATTCATTTTTACTCCGATTTAGTTCTTCTCATGTTATATAAAACAATCATTTTTCTCTGGAAAGCTATGTCAAGATAAGAAATATTTTCAAACTTTGGAAATTTACAAAACTTCTGAAGTTTTTTTTTCTTACGAAGTTTTTGTTTGACACAGAGTAAAAAATTAAGAATTTAACATTGTTCTTAGAAAAATATAAGGAGACTCGATGCTGAAAGTCGGAATTGTTGGTGTTGGTCAATTTGGTCAGAATCACGCACGGATATTGAGCCAGAGCAATAAATGTGAATTTGTTGGATTATACGACAAAAACATAAAAAGAGCTCGAGAAATCGGTGAAAATCTTGGCTGTAGGGTTTTTCCAGATTATGGATCTATTCTAACAGAATGCAATGCTATTGTAAATGTTGTAACCACAATTTCCCATTATGAATTAGCAAAAGAAGCTCTGGAAAAAGGAATTCACGTTTTCATCGAAAAGCCTATAACTTCCGAGCTCTGGCAGGCTGAAGAACTGATTAAACTAGCAAAAGATAAGAACCTTAAAATCCAGGTAGGACATATCGAGCGCTTCAATCCTGTGGTGATGGAAATCGAAGATAAAATAAAAGATCCGATATTTATCGAATGCCATCGAATTGCCCCGTTTACTCCACGCGGAACAGATATCCCGGTAGTGCTTGAATTGATGATCCATGATATTGATCTTATTCTTGCTTTTGTAAAAAGTGATGTTAAACACATCAGTGCCAGTGGTGCTGGAGTGATGACAAAGAGCATCGATATTGCCAATGCTCGTGTAGAGTTTGAAAATGGGACTGTAGCGAATGTTACTGCCAGTCGAATTTCCATGAAGAGATCGCGGAAATTACGATTCTTCCAGAAAGATGAGTATTTCTCAATGGATTTTCAGACCAAGAAAGTAACCCATATAAAAAAATCGAAGAATCTTTATAAAGTCCTGCCCAAGATAATGATGGGCAAATATGAAGGGATAGATATAAAAGATGTTGTTGATATCGTAGAAATGGATGCTTCAAAGCGTAAAAAAGATGCTCTTACAATAGAGTTAGAATCCTTTATTCATGCGGTTGAAGCTGATATAAATCCGGTTGTGGATGGGGAAGCCGGAACCAGGGCGCTCAGGGTTGCTCTGGAAATTGTGAATAAGATAAATAATAGGTAGAACCCTTTGCAGTAAGACAAAGGTTTATCAGCAAACCAATGGCTTGTAAACCTTTGGATGGCTTATAAATTTCCCTTTATCAAAGGGAAAATGTAGAGAAGCAAGGAGAAATTTATCTGGTTACGAAGTGTTTACTCCGGCTCTGACGGATATTCTTCGTAACGGGATTGACATTCCCAAGAAAAACTTGGGAACGAGAGTGAACACTCCAACTCAGTGTGACAGGAGAAAAGGAGAATAAATGAAAATAATAGAAGTAAAAGATATAAAAAAACATTTAGGCAAAGAAGTCAAACTACTTGGATGGGTGCGTAACTTTCGCAAAGCCAGCAGTAAACTGCGTTTTGTAATTTTCCGTGACGGAACAGGTGAAATCCAGGCTGTTGCTTCCCAACCGGATATGGGTAATGAAAACTTTGAAGAGGTAAAAAAACTGACTTTGGAATCTTCAATTGAAATTACAGGAATTCCACAAAAACATC
>DAOVQH010000229.1 GCA_030628755.1 Candidatus Cloacimonadota bacterium
AAAAAGTGATTTCCAGCTAAAGGTAATTCAGTTACCTTGCGAATGGTTTGCTCCCCTTTATACGTATCCGGCTTTTGACGGAAGGGGAAATTTATAAGCCCTGCTTGAAGCAGGCAAACTTTGGCTTATTAAGAGGGGTTTTCTTAACCTCCCGCCTTTTCTGAACCACTCGTGAGTGGTCAGATTCGGCGTGGCAGGTCGCAATGGTAACAAAACACAACCGTTCGGAAGGTCTCTGACCGTTCCGAAGGTTCTAATTCAGGAGGTTGAATGTTACTTCCCAGATTGTTAGAATCTTAATAATTGGCGGTAGATATTTAATATGAAAAGCATTACTTATATTCTTACTTTATAAAAATATTAGGGGTTAAAATGTTAGAACGTCTCACAAACCCGGTTGAACAACCCGGTGAAAAGGAATTTGATAGAAGCCTTCGTCCGAAAATTCTGGATGATTTCGTAGGACAGGAGCAGATAAAAGAAATTCTGGACATTTCCATTAAAGCAGCAAAATTAAGAAAAGAACCGCTCGATCATGTTTTGTTCTATGGTCCTCCAGGTTTAGGAAAAACCACTCTCGCATACATCATTGCCAATGAATTGAATGTAGAGATTAAAGTAAGTTCAGGTCCTGTTCTGGAAAAGGCTCCCGATCTGGCGGGAATTCTCACCAACCTGCAGAGAAACGATGTCTTCTTCATCGATGAAGTACATCGTTTGAATAATGTGGTGGAAGAGTATATGTATCCTGCTATCGAAGACTTTAAAATGGAAATCATCATCGATAGTGGTCCCAGTGCACGTTCTCTAAGAATTGATATTGAACCGTTTACTTTAATCGGGGCAACAACACGTGCAGGACTTCTTACATCTCCCCTTCGTGCCAGGTTTGGGCTGGTTCTACGTCTGGATTACTATGACGTGAAAAGCATTAAAAAAATTGTCAAGCGCTCTGCCGGGCTTATGAGTATTCCCATTGAACCGGATGGAACAAATGAAATAGCTCGTAGAAGCAGGGGAACTCCTCGTGTTGCTAATCGTCTCCTGCGCCGCGTACGTGATTATGCACAGATAAAAGGTGATGGTATTGTTACCAAAGATATTGCTGTAAAAGCCCTGAAGATGCTGATGGTAGATAATGCCGGATTGGACGATATGGATAAACGCATCCTGAAAACCATAATGGAAAATTACAGTGGCGGTCCGGTTGGTCTTAAAACCCTTTCTGTTGCTGTGGGAGAAGATCCCGGAACTATAGAAGAAATTTATGAACCTTATCTTATCCAGCAGGGATTTCTGGATAGAACCCTGCAGGGTAGGAAAGCAACTATGAAATCATATAAGCATTTTGGAATTACGCCTAATCAGGAACAGATGAGTGTGTTTGAAAAGGTGGAAGAGTAGTGTCTAATTCCAAAAAAAGGAAACTTGTAAGTGAAATGTTATTAAGCGAAGATATAAGGATATTATACTGCGAGCTTCGCAGTTAATTGCGATGTTAGAACGCCTTGAAACGAATGGAGATAATCATGAAAAATTTAATTATATTGTTAATTCTTATTTCAATTTCTTCAATATTATTTTCTCAAACACCTCCGGACACATTGTGGACAAAAACTTTTGGTGGAATTTACAGTGATATAGGGTATTCAGTTCAGCAAACAACTGATGGTGGTTTTATAGTTGCTGGAGAAACTTACTCTTTTGGAGTAGGTGGTGATGCTTGGCTTATTAAAACAGATGAAAATGGTAATGAAGAGTGGAATAAAACATTTGGAGGAGATGATTGTGAATATGCTCGATCAGTTCAGCAAACAGCTGATGGTGGATTCATTATTACAGGACTCACAGCCTCCTATGGAGTAGGAGGATTTGATGTTTTTCTGGTAAAAACAGATGAGTTTGGAAATGAAGAATGGTTTAAGACATTTGGTGGTAACGATAATGAATTTACATTTTCTGGTCATCAAACATTTGATGGTGGTTTTATTATTACTGGAAACACTTATTCTTGGGGTGCAGGGAATTCTGATGTTTTTCTAATCAAAACGGATGAAAATGGCAACGAAGTGTGGCACAAAACATTTGGGGGTAGCGATGGTGATGGCTCCCGCTGTGTTCAACAGACTTCAGAAGGTGGCTTTATTATTTCTGGTTTTACAGAGTCTTATGGAGCAGGACAAATAGATGCATGGTTAATCAAAACTGATGAAAATGGTAATGAGGAATGGAATCAAACTTTTGGCGGTAGTAATAACGACTTTGCAAATGCTGTTCAAGAGACCTCTGATGGAGGATTTATTTTTACAGGAAATACTTACTCTAATATAGAAAATGAATCTGAGGCTTGGCTAATAAAAGTTGATGAAAATGGCAACGAAGAATGGAATAAAATTTTCAGTGATATTTATTCTATGTGGGGTTGTTCAGTTCAACAAACTTCTGATAGTGGCTTTATTATTGCTGGTTTGAAAGAATACACTTATTCCTATTATAATGTTTGGCTGGTTAAAACCGATGTTAATGGAAATGAAGAGTGGAATAAAATAATCCCCATAGGTGATAGTGTTCACATAGGTTCCATTCAACAGATCTTAGATGGAGGTTACATAATCACTGGCGACATTTATTTTCTGAGTAACTATATAGTAAATCTTTTATTAATAAGAATGAATCCAGAAGAAGTTGGAGTTATTAACGATAATATGGATATAGTTTCAAATGCTTTATTTCAAAACTTTCCTAATCCCTTTAATCCAAAAACTACAATATCATTTTCAATTCCAAAACACAATAGGGTTAAAATTTCCGTTTACAATATAAAAGGTGAAAAGATTAAAACACTCGCTAATAAAGAATTTGAAAGTGGTATTCAAAAAATTATCTGGAACGGAAAAGATGAAAACGATAAATCTGTTTCATCCGGAATTTATTTCTACAAAATGGAAACAGACAATTTTTCTTTAATAAAAAAATGCATATTGTTAAAATAGTTTTCAATTGGAGTTATCGGCGGTCTAACACTCGTTTCACTTGACCCAAAACGCAATGCTATCTTTAATCTAAAGGCTATTATGCAAGAAAAAGTTAATTCCATTTTTTTAAGGACATGGAGCCAGATTGCATTTCTGCAAGTGAACTCCACCGTTATACCTAAATTACAAATCCTCTTATTAATCCAAAACCTTGACGAAAAATACCGGCTAAAACCTTCGTTGGTTCATTCTTCCAGATTGAACCACATGCTACGTTTCACCATCTTGATGAAAGCAGTTTCTTCTTGCTTATTTATGTTTCCCTTTTCTAAAAGAGAATTTATAAGCCTCAGGCCTACAGCAAGGGATTTCTGGATATAACACCACACGGCAGGAAAGCAACTATGAAAGCTTATCGGCACTTTGGTATTTCTCCTTTGCAGTAGCAGACATCTATTTTTGATAAGATTGAAAATTAGAAAAATCTTAATGGAATAACTTCATTATCAAGCACAGTTTGATAATTTGCTCTATCAATCCAACGGACTTTTTACTCCGAGTTTATTTTTATTCAGAACCGAACCAGCTATACTATCAATAATCAAAGATTCCCGTTTTCACGGGAATGACAGGAGTATTCTTCCTGAAACTCTACGTTTCTCCTTGGTTGGTTCATCCTTCCAGGTTGAACCACATGCTATTCAATCGTCCCGCTTGAACAGACAGAAGTTCAGCAGAGCGACTCAGTGAAATAAAAGAAAGATTTCACAGGTCAGGAAGCGAAACCGGACTTCTGGCAAGATTGAATAAAGACTGGTGGGTGATACGTAATTCTCACTTGTTTTACCGGATCGTCTTGATCTATTTAGAATCTTGGCACGTTGCTTTTTGAGACGAAGGGAAAAAGCATAGTAATAAGTATAAAACCAGTAAGATGTGTAACCAACGTGATAACCTTGCTTAAAACTGAACTACTTAATTAAGCAAGAAAAAATATTTGACAAATGAAGAATAGTTTTTTCTTTTTGTAAGTAGATGATATATAAGAAGCTAATATCGAAGATTAGAACAATGAAAAGTAAATATCGCAATTTGTTAATATCCTGCTTAACTAAACAGGATATGGGATTTTAAGCAGTCTAATATATGGTTAAAATTTAGACTTATTATTAAGGAGAAAAAATTATGGAAAACAAATTTTTTAATTTCATTGATCCCTTTTTATCAATTATTGATAATGGGAAATTGTTTCGTAAACCATTTGGTTTGCTTTATTCTGTAATAGCGATAATAAATCTATTATTGCCCATTTATGTTCTTTACCAAGCTATTAAGAATAATATTTTTAGTGCACCTTTCAAATTTGGTTTTGTGTTCATATTAGTATGGCTAACGATTTCATTTGCTTGTTGGATAGGATTTCAAATTTGGTGGGATAGAAAAGATAAAGTAAATGTTTCTTCTTCACTTGGAGACGATTTTATAGCAACTCCAGTATTTTCTCATTTTATTCAGACACTAGGTGAGTGGTTAGGAACTTGGATTGGATTAGTAGGATTTGTATTTGCTTTATTAGCAACTATAATACTTGGAAAAGAAGG
>DAOVQH010000290.1 GCA_030628755.1 Candidatus Cloacimonadota bacterium
AGGAAGCAGAAAGAGCTCTTTGGAATTTCCATCCGGATGAAGCATATTTTGAAAAAGTAGCTGAACTCTGGGAATTTGCTAATAAGCTATCCCCAATAAAATATCCAAAAGGAATATTCAAATTCAAAAGTATAGAAGAGGCTAATAAACATAGAGAAGAATTTGAACTTGATTATGCAAAAAATTTCAAAAATAGAAACCATTGAAATGGTTTATAATGTGGGTTTGGTTTATTCATTACCCATAATTAAAGTTGTGGGCTTCTAAAAGAATATGTGAAGAAATGATTTATAGAAGCCCACAAATTCATTTGTGGGTTAAAAATATGCCAATAAATGATTAACCGTTTCAACGGTTTCTAAATTTATTTAAACCATTGAAATGGTTAATGGTATTGGGTGTTATTGTTACCCACGATTAAAATCGTGGGCTTCCTTTCTCCTTCTCAAAATAAAATGGTATCGAATTGTATATTTTTTTTAGATTGCCAAAAAAAGAAGCCCATAACTTCAGTTATGGGAATAAAATGCCGACCCAAGCACACTGAACCGTTTTTAACGGTTTTAAGGAGAAATTACAATGTCACATTCTCTTACAAGAATCTGGATACACGCAGTCTGGAGCATAAAAGATAGATTCCCATTCTTAAAGAAAGAAGAACGGATAAAGATAGTTGACCATTTAAAAGCAAAGTTAGAAGAATCTGAATGCGGTGTTAGGATTATCAATGGCACAGAAGATCACTTACACGCCTTGTTTCTCTTAAATCAGAATGAATCCATAAAAGATATAATGAAAAATATCAAAGGTGAATCATCTCATTGGATAAACGAAAATGATTTTTATAAAGCTAAATTTTCTTGGCAGATAGGTTATGGAGCGTTTTCGGTTAGTGAATCAATTGTAAAGGATGTTGAACAATACATAAGAAATCAACAAGAGCATCATAGAAAAATGTCATTTCAAGAAGAATGGGAATTGTTATTGAAAAAACATAATATAGTTGTTAAGGGAAACCATTGAAATGGTTAATTGTAATTTATTGTCAATTGGTTACCCATAGTTGAAACTATGGGCTTCTGAATAATTCAATATTTTGAGAAGAAGCCCACATCCCCAATTAAATTGGGGATCATTTGTGGGTAAATGAGATATGTTTAAATTCAATAACCGTTTTAACGGTTTTGAAAAAAGAAAAAAAGGCGGTATAAAAATATGATAAAAGATTGGATTTCTCAATTTTCTGATAACATAAAAGAATACGGCGGATATTCTATCGGGAAACTCTTCGCTCTTTTGAGCGACCCTGAAATTATCTCATTAGCAGGTGGTTTACCATCACCTGATATGTTTTTAAAAGAAGAAATGAGAATAGCATCTCAAAAACTTCTAGATAAAGAATTAGAAAGTATTTTTCAATATACTAATATCCAGGGAGAAAGTAGTTTGATTCGGGCTGTAATTCAATTTCTTGAAAGAGATAATATCCACATTTCAGATGAAAATATTGTTATCACATCTTCTGGTCAGCATGGACTGGATATAACAGGACGGCTTTTTCTAAATCCCGGGGATGTAATTATGATTGACCGTCCCACATTTGCGGGTGCCATTGTTGCTTTTCAGATGCAGCGTCCAGAGTTTGTTGGTGTTGATATTGAGGATGATGGTCCAGACATTAATGGGTTTCGTCAAAAGATTGAGGAATTGAAAAAGAAGAATAAAAGTCCAAAATTCATTTATGTTGTGCCAGATTTTCAGAATCCTTCAGGAATTACTATGAGTCTTGAGAAAAGAGAAGCACTTCTTGATTTAAGTTATGAATATGATATTCCGATTGTAGAAGATAGTCCGTATCGTGATTTGCGATATTATGGAGAAACCATCCCATCTATTTTTGGCCTGGATCAAAATCTAAAAGTCGGTAATGTAATTGGCTTATACACTTTTTCAAAGTTATTCTGCCCGGGGATAAGAGTTGGGTTCAATATCGGACCAAAGGATGTAATTAAAAGAATGATTAACATAAAAGAGGGAAATCTACTTAATACACCTAAGTATAATCAAGATATGTGCACTGCATTTCTAACTGAAATGGATATGGAAACACATCTTGAAAAATGCAGGAATTATTATTGTGAAAAACTTAATGTTTTCCTGAAAACAATGGATAGTTATTTTCCAAAAGAAATGGGAGTAACATGGACAAAGCCGGAAGGTGGACTTTTTCTCTGGGTTACAGTTCCAGAACATATTGACACACAAGAACTATTCTATGAAGCTATTAAATTTAAGGTTGCATTTGTCCCAGGTGAGGTATTTTATGGAGAAAATCCCAGCAAAAATCATATGCGGATAAATTTCTCTTTTGCTTCTAAGGAACAACTTGCTGAAGCAGTAAAACGGCTTTCTAATTGTATAAAAAATATTAATAAGCCTTAATAAAGGGAGAAAAATAATGGATTTAGGCATCAAGAATAAAGTAGCATTGGTTACAGCATCGAGTAAAGGTCTCGGAAAAGCGGTGGCTCTCCAACTTTCCAGAGAAGGTGCACAAGTAATAATCTGTGCAAGGAATAAGGAAACACTTTTTAAAACCAGAGATGAAATTGCTGCAGAAACTGAAGGTATAGTAGAGGCTTTTATTGCTGATGTCACAAATAAGAAGCAGATAAAAAAAATGGTTGAGCAAATCGTAAAAAAATTCAGCACTATTGATATATTAGTTTGTAATGCAGGCGGTCCACCTGCCGGAATGGCAGACGAATTTAGTCTAGATGACTATCGGGATGCAATTGAACTCAATCTCTTGAGCACAATAAATCTTTGTTATGAAGTTATTCCTTTTATGAAAAAACAGCATTGGGGCAGGATAGTAAACATGACTTCAGTTTCTGTAAAACAACCGATTGATAATTTGATCCTTTCAAATACTTCGCGAACAGGGGTTTTAGGCTTTTCTAAATCTCTTTCAAACCAAGTAGCAAAATATGGTATCACTGTAAATGCAGTATGTCCTGGTTATACAAAAACTCAAAGGGTTGAAAATCTGGCTAAATCATTCCAGGAAAGTGGAAAAGGAACGATTGCTGATTTCTATAAGAAGATTGAAAATAATATTCCAATGGGAAGGCTTGGAACCCCAGAAGAATTTGCAAATGCAGTAGCATTTCTTGTGTCTGAAGGTGCAAGCTATATAACCGGTGTTGCTTTGCAAATTGATGGAGGATTTGTAAAAGGATTATTTTAATATTGCGAGGATAATATGAAAGATTTTATGAAAGATTGGGAAAATACACCTTATCCCCAAATGATTAGAAATCTTCCTGAGATTGATATTCCGATTGAAG
>DAOVQH010000201.1 GCA_030628755.1 Candidatus Cloacimonadota bacterium
TGGGACTTGTTCTATTATGTTTCGCTGTATATTTTAATTAAATTGCCATTAAGGTTGAATACAATCGATGTTCTTTTTCTAATTCCAAAACCATGGATCGCTCCGGTCTGGGTACCGATTTGTATTTCGGTAATTACTATATTAGCGATAATTGTTTATCTGATTTAATATGGGGTGTCAGGTAGTTTGTCAAACGATAGTAACCTGAAAAATAACAACTATCTTATTGAAAATAGATGAGTTACTGGAATTAGCTGAATTAAAATAAGTATGTCAAAAAATGACATTTATTGCGAAAAATTGCAAAAAAGTGTCAGAAATTTGTCAAAGTATGATGATGTGAGATGTGCTAATAATTGACAAACTGATGATATAAACAGGATAGAAGCTGTTTTTTAAGAAATGATACAAAAAGAAAATTACTAAAAAGCGCCTTTTTCAACCACTAGGATAACTTAATCTTTTATTAATTATTTACATTAGTGACAAATGTCCCCAGACATTAGCATTATAAAAATCATATTCACCTTCGGAACGGTTAATTTCTTTTATTATTTCTTTCAGACCTTCCGAACGGTTATAGAACTGAATCAACCGTTGCGAATCCGGCAGCTGCCGGAGTTCGCAAGGTTTATGTCACTATTTTATCAATAGCATCTTCCTAACTTTCTGAAAATCACCTGTTTTTAATTTATAGAAGTAAATCCCTGAGCCATGATCCTTCGCATTCCAAGTATAAACATATTTACCAGAATTGAACTCGTGAGACTCTATCAATTGCCCTCTAATCGTATAAATTGAGAGAATTCCGGTTGAACCGACTTCAATATCAAAACTTATTGCTGTAGTTGGATTGAATGGATTGGGATAGTTTGAAAAATTATATAAAGCAATCGTATTGTTTTGGACAGAAAGCATAGCTACACAAGTTACCGAATTAGACGGTTCTGATTCACCATTGGGATTCTCATATAGAGCAGTTATGTAAAAAATACTTTCTGCATTTGCATTGATCGGTGCATTAATGATACTAAATTCTAAAACATTGTCATCAACTGTTGCAAAAACCTCATCATTTACATAAATGTTATAATTGATTAAAGTTCCCATGCCTGCTTCAGGTTCTTGCCATGATAGATTATAAATATTATCAGGAAAAAAATAATAGTGTTCTACTTCTAAATTTTGGGGTGGTTCAAAAGTAGTTGAAGCTGAGGGTGCATACAAACCATTATGCTGCATATTACAACCATCAACTATCATATATGCCAGAGAATCATTCCATGCAGTTCCAGTTTCCCACAAATAGCATTCTACTACCCAATTTATAATATCTGTGCTGGCACCCATTATTTCCAGTTCATTATCATTATCTACATCACCAAATACAGGTGTAATTCCCATTGTAGTAGAACTCCAGGCAGTTCCGCAAGCTAAAGGCCAATCAACACATTGGGTTCCATCATGGTTATAACAGTTATATCCAGCTTCAAAATTATTATCATCGATCATCATTTCTATATTGCCATCACCATCCAGATCGGCAATACCAATTTGTGCGTAGATCGCATTGGTGGGTCCAGCAGGAAATCCATCTAAGGCATTACCTGAAGAATCCCAGACATAAATTTGATTTACCGGTGTACCGGATGAAACCTGATCACCTACAACAACATCCAGAGAGCCATCCTGATCAACATCCCCGATAGATACAGTTCCGAAAATCCAGTAATTTGTTGTCTGAGGCCAACCAGTTACAGAGCTGGCATCTTGATTAACTGCGAAAACTGCTCCTGCACTCCCTGAACAGCCTCCCCAGATTATTTCTCTCAATCCATCATTATCAAGATCGTATAAAATTGGTTGAGAATAGGAATATGTGTAACCGGGATTTCCCAATGGGAACCCATCTAAAATATTACCTTGAAGATCATAAACATGAAGGCTATTATAGCTCAAAGCAACTATTTCCGGGATTCCATCTCCAGTTATATCTCCAACCGATATACCAGCTCCCGGGATGTAATCCAATTCTTGAGGAAAACCTTCATAAACGCTTCCGTCACCATCAAAGACATAAACCCAACCTTGTGGATGATTCCTAACGTTCACGAGTATTTCCATATCTCCATCGGAATCAAGATCGTACAAACTGGCATCATTTGTACCGCCACCAGCTTGGATCACAGGAAAACCGGAACAAGCTGTTCCGTCTAATTCAAAAGCATAGAGTGCTCCCGAATTAGCAGTGGAGTTATCACGACTCGTACAAACAATTTCAATTTCTCCATCACCATCAATATCACCGGTAACCGGACTGCTCCAGATATAGTAGCTTAATTGTACAGGCCAGCCATCTACCAAACTTCCATCAAGATTCAGAGCAGTAATTTTTGTTCCAACACCAAAGAGTATTTCTAACTCTGCATCAGAATCCATATTAACGTAAATAGCACCATTATGACAATTTGAACCGGTATAACTTACGGGCCAACCTTCTGCTACTTGCGGAAGATCTCTTTTGAAAGATGTATTCTCAACGAATTGTGGGTCTAGATCATTTATTAATACTTTACCTTCCATATCAGGTTTAACCGTTCTTTGCATATCTGCTGGTAATTCCGAGTAATTTAAGACAATGGCTGTAAGTTTTACAGATATTAAAATAATAAAAATAATTTTAAATAGCTTCATTTCTTCTCCTATTCTTATTACAACCAGCACCCACAGAAAATTCCATTTATAAACAGAATTTGAGCGTTTTCTATGAGTGCCGATATACATCTTCTAACTTAAATTTCAATATCAGTATTTAAATTTTGCAAATTTAAGTATAGCTTTGAAATTTTCTAAAGCAAGTTCTCTACCTTCTTCTGGTGATAATTTAGAATAGTGGTTGTATCACCATAACCATCATAGAAAATAAAACTACTATCATTAATATCAATTTCAGATTTATGACTTTCAGTATCATAAGGATCCGAATACTTCCTGAAAGCCTTTTTAATAGCATTTCTTATCGATCTTCTTAAGTATGGTAAAAAATGGGTCAAAGCTTTATTGTGCTTATTATATGCTTCTTTAAGAATATCAACTGTCGGGCTTGGATAAGGTTTATCAATTGGACTCTCTAAAAATAATAATTCATCAACAAATGATTCTCTAAATTTTGAAGAAGTTTTATCAAATTCTTTTTTTTTATGCATTATTAACAAGGTAATCCCACTTAAAACTACCCCGATTATAACAACCAATAAGCCAATTAACAAATCTGGCATTTCTTATTCCTTTTTTAATCCTCTACCCCACCTTCCTGATTATCATAAACAACGATCCCGGCAGGGCTACACCGGTATTCTTAGGAATTACTATTATTTTATCATATTCCTTATTATCAAAAACCGGGACCATCATCTCTCCTTCATCGGCAAGTAACATAAACCGTTAGAAAAATGAGAAATTGGAGAAAGGTGTCAAGGATTTAATAAGTTAATAATATGAAATAAAATGAGGTTGGAGATAAAAGGGATACTCCCCGTCCATAGTTAAAATTTCTTGACTTAGTAATCATGCAATCGCTTATATAGATTTAGTAGTCGTTATAGACCAGAAGTTTAGTTTATTTATAAGATTTCAGGAGAATAGATAGTGAGAATTAACAAGAATTTGCAGAAGGTAACAAAATTAATTCAAAATTGGAATTAATCGTGTATGGATGCAATTATGGAAAAATATAATGAAAGTTAAAATATTCTGCTTATTGATCTTACTCTGCACTCAAATCCAGGCAAAGGTTTTTAATTTGAAAAACGACTTCTGGAGTTCGGCATCTCTATTTGACAAATCCAGTACCCAGAAATATCATCTTGGAATTCAATACAAGCCAACGATTTCGCTGAATATGATCCAGAAGGAAGCATTTGAAATCGACTGTGAAGTAATAGCAGATCTATCTTACAAATACATTAAAAATGATTCTATTCATTTTGAAGAAAAGAAGGCTGAAATTTATCGGGGCTGGATAAGATATTCAGGCAGTCAGTTTGAAGCACGGGTAGGTTTGCAGAAGATCAATTTTGGTCCTGCCCAGCTTCTTCGCTCTCTCAAATGGTTTGATACTATCGATCCGCGTGATCCGCAGGAAGAAACCGGAGGTGTACAGGCAGTACTTTTCAGGTATTATTTCCTGAATAATGCCAATATCTGGTTCTGGGGAATCTATGCAAAAGATGAACTAAAAGGTTTGGAAGTATTCCCATCAAAAGAAGATAGCTTCGAATTTGGTGGGAGAATTCAATATCCTTTTGAATTCTGTGAAGCTGCTCTTTCCTATCATCACCGTGAATTGGAAAACACTTTCGAAGACAGGCTCGGTTTCGATGCACGCTGGGATTTTGAGATGGGATTATGGATCGAAGCAGTAGCAGCGAAATACATTGAAAATACATTTACTCCAAACTGGGAAAAATTTCTTACACTCGGAGCGGATTATACAATTCCACTTGGTAATGGAATTCACATTTTAGGAGAACATTTTGTTTATTCAAAGTCAGAAGGTGATCTTCTTGAAAGCAGCTACAAAGCAGAATCATCTGCAATATCTCTTAATTATCCGATAGGACTATTTGATAATATCGTTGTTATGATAGCTTATGACTGGGAAAGTGAAAATTGGTCCAGGTTTCTTTCTTATCAAAGAAATTACAATTATTTGAGCATTTACCTGAACCTTTCCTGGAACCCGGAAATGAGCAATTTAGATCCTGAGCAAATCTCAACAGATGGTAAATCTGTACAAATGATGATCGGATACAGTTTTTAGTACTTATTTTTCGAGTCGTAAGAAATGAAATGACGACGACTCGATATATAAAAGAAGAATAGAAAATGAAAAAGGATTTATTCTCATCAACCACCAACTTTAACATTGTTCGTTCAACCGTCCCGGTTGAATGAAATGGTAAAACCGACCGTCCCGGTCTGGAGAAACAAGTATGTATAA
>DAOVQH010000194.1 GCA_030628755.1 Candidatus Cloacimonadota bacterium
ATTCCACCTGATAGTCTGATAAAAGATATTGTTTGGGAACCTGCAAACAGTATCGCCGGTATAACTAATCAGTTAATAGCAAATAATATCGATAAATCTTTTGAAGAAATATTTGTGGATTGGACTATTGCAAACTTCCTGGATGATCCTGATGTGGAAGACAGTTTATATTATTATGAAAACCTGAACTTACCGAATTTCAGTGCTGTTTATACTCATTCTTCATATCCGGTTGGAAACAGTGGCAGTGCAAATAGCTGGGCAGCAGATTACATCCGCTTGTATCCAGCAGATGGTGATCTGGAACTTACCTTTGATACGAATCACCCAATCGATCTTGGAGTTATCAGGATCGGTGTGCAAGGTATTACTTCAACAGTTGATATCATTCCGATAAGTAATACATATTGCGGTATTCTACCGGAAATAACGGAAGATTACACCCAGATTATACTTGTGGTTTCAAACCGTGGATATAGTAATATTATGTATTCTTATTCCATATCTGATATTGTTTCTGCAGACGAACCTCAGATTCCTGACAACGAATTTTCCGTTTCCTGTTATCCAAATCCGTTTAACCCGAATTCGGGTAATATATCATTTGCTATAAGTTCCAACAGCAAACTTCCTGAGAAGATTGAAATATATAACATTAAAGGACAGAAGATAAAAACTTTGGAGTGCATCAACCGTGTTGATGCAAAAGCGACGGAGTCGCTTTCCCACTATTCCATAGTCTGGAACGGCACCGATGAATCCAGCAAACCCGTCTCATCTGGAATATATTTCTACAAATTAAAATCAGGGAAATTTGAAGTTAGCAGGAAAATGCTGTTAATGAAGTGATGTTATTTTGAGTCATAAAACTATAATTGTGAAGGAATTATGAAAAAAACAGGTATAATTTTAGCATTACTGCTGATTACTGTATGTGCTTTTACTCAAGCACCTGATTGGCAATGGGCAACTCAAGCTGGTGGAAGTTTTAATGATAGAGGATATGAAATCACAATAGATGATGCTGGTAACAGTTATGTGACAGGAAGGTTTTGGGAAACAGCAACCTTTGGTTCCTATTCTCTAACCAGCAGTGGTTCTTGGGATATTTTTGTAGCAAAGATGGATACGGGTGGATACTGGCAATGGGCAACAAGAGCTGGTGGAACTCATATCGATTATGGATTTGGAATCACAACAGATAATGCAGGAAACAGTTATGTGACAGGAAGGTTTTGGGAAACAGCAACTTTTGGTTCCTATTCTCTTACAAGTAATGGTAATCGGGATATTTTTGTAGCCAAGGTGGATGCATATGGAGTTTGGCAATGGGCAACCCATGCCGGTGGAACTGATGAAGACAATGGAAAGGCAATTACAATAGATGATGCAGGGAATAGTTATGTGACAGGACGTTTTGAAGGTACTGCAACATTTGGTTCTTATTCTCTTACTAGCAGTGGAAGTCGGGATATTTTTGTAGCCAAGGTGGATGCATATGGAGTTTGGCAATGGGCAACCCATGCCGGTGGAACTTATGAAGACAATGGAAAGGCAATTACAATAGATGATACAGGGAACAGTTATGTTACAGGAATCTTTACGGGTACAGCAACCTTTGGTTCCTATTCTCTTACCAGCAATGGATGGGATGATATTTTTGTCGCAAAGATGGATGCAAATGGCAACTGGTTATGGGCAACCCAAGCTGGTGGAATTGATTATGACAGTGGATATGGAATCACAATTTATGATGCAGGGAACAGTTATGTGACAGGATGGTTTAGGGAGACAGCAACCTTTGGTTCATATTCTCTTACCAGTAGTGGTCTAAGAGATATCTTTGTAGCAAAGATGGATTCAAATGGAAACTGGTTATGGGCAACAAGAGCTGGTGGAGTTTTTTATGATTGGGGATATGGAATTACAATAGATAATACAGGGAACAGTTATGTTACAGGAATCTTTACGGGTACAGCAACCTTTGGTTCCTATTCTCTTACCAGCAATGGATGGGATGATATTTTTGTAGCCAAGATTGATGCAAATGGCAACTGGTTATGGGCAACCAAAGCTGGTGGAACTTCTTATGATATGGGCTATGGAATCGCAATAGATGATGCTGGGAACATTTATGTGACAGGATGTTTTGAGGATACAGCAACCTTTGGTTTATACTCTCTTACAAGCAGTGGTTATTTTGATATTTTTGTAGCAAAGTTAAACAGTTCTGTTTTTGCAGAAAATGAAATAATTCCATTAGAAATGAGGCTTTCAAATTACCCCAATCCCTTCAACCCATCGACAACGATAAGTTTTGAAACCACCAGTCTTCACCAAGGTTACGCCAGGCAGGCGAATTTACACGAAAATGCACGAATTGAAATCTATAATCTGAAAGGGCAGAAGATAAAGTCATTCCCTATTTACCAATTCACCAATTCTCCAGTTCACCAAATAACCTGGAACGGCACTGATGAATCCAGCAAACCCGTTTCTTCTGGGATTTATTTTTACAAATTAAGATCAGGAGACATTGAAATTTCGAAGAAAATGCTGTTGTTGAAGTAAGAAAAAATGAAAATAATCTATTACTTAATCACTCTACTCATCGGAGCAGGTTACGGCTGGCCATACTTGTTCCCACGCTCCCGCGTGGGAACACAATGCTCTAACGCTCTGCGTCAAAACCAGATAGGAATAGATTCACTTGTTCTTTATTGACGCTGGAGCATCTGATTCTTCATTCCTACGCAGGAGCATAGGAACGAGATAAGAAATGAAATGAAACCACAAGGTTACACAAAGCATTTCAGCGATATCGGATATATTGAGTTCAGAAAAAATGCAAAAGTAAAACATTTGCGTATTACCATTAAAAATTCCGGAGAAATATTTGTTACAATTCCAAAACATATTTCTTCCAAAACATTTAATGAATTTATTCAATCCAAAACAGGTTGGATAAAAAAACAACTGAAAAAAATCGATGAGAAAAATAAATTTACTTCCCAAAATTCCGAAGATAATTTGAGAAATACAATAAACGCTGAAATAATGTTGTGGGAAAAAGTAAAAGAACTATCCGAAAAATTCGGTTTTCACTATAATCGTTTGTCTCTTCGTTACCAGGAAACAAGGTGGGGAAGTTGTTCATCAAATAACAATATCAGCCTGAATATTAAATTAGTAAATCTTCCTGAAGAACTCATAGACTTCGTGATTATGCATGAATTGGTTCATACCAAAATAAAGAATCATCAAGAGGAATTCTGGAGAGAATTGGGAAAATATGTGGAAAATCCCAGAGCATTGCAAACAAAACTGAAAAGATTTAATTTAGCTAAACTATGATACGAATTATTAAATCTGAAGATAAACAGCGTGTTCTGGAAATCGCAGCTAAAATCTGGGAAGGGGATGATTATATTCCAGAGGTCTTTGATGAATGGGTAAAAGATCAGAATGGGATTTTTTCAGGTTTGTGGGAAGATGATAAACTGGTTGGATTTGGAAGACTTTGTTATCTAACTCCCACCGATATCTGGTTGGAGGGTTTAAGAAAAGATCCTGATATAAACATAAAGGGTGTTGGGGAGAAGTTTGCTCGATACTATTTTCAGAAACTAAAAGGTAAAAAGATCAATTCGATTCGATTTTCTACATACTTCGACAACATTGCATCAAAAAAGCTCAATGAAAAACTGGGCTTTAAAAAAATTCTGACTTTATCTTTAAAAACTTTAGAAATTAAAAAGAAGACTCGATCTGAAATACCAGAAAATCTAACTACAAATTTTGAATTTGATGAACTTCAAAACTATCTGAAAAATTCAAACTATTTAAAACTAAGTAAAAATTTTATAGGTAAAGGGTGGGTTGTATATCCCTATTCTGTAGAGCTCTTAACTAAATTTGTAAATGAAAATAAAGTCATTGTATGTATAGACAATAAAACTATTAGGGGTGCTGCATTTTATTCAGATGTTTCTTACGAAAATATTTTTTGGATTAGTCTTATTGATGCTGAAGATGAAAGGGTTTATGAGGATTTGTTAAATTGTTTAATTAATCATGCAATTGAACTAAAGAAACAATATATTGAAATATTAGTACCCGAAGATAGAAGATTACTTTCATTTTTAAAAAGTAAAGATTTCAAAAGTTGGGAACAAAACAATGATTTTTACCTTTATGAATTACCAGAGCGTCTCATTAGAAAAATAACCTTTCAATAAAATAGATCATGATTCCCAAAGACCTGCAATTATTCAAATTTTCTGCCTACGGTTTTCTAAAGAATTTAAGATTCTTTGATGCATTTATCATTCTCTTTTTCCTTCAGCAGGGTATTTCCTTTCTTGAAATTGGAACGTTAATATCTATCAGAGAGATTTCGATAACTATTTTAGAAATCCCGACAGGATTGATTGCAGATTGTTATGGAAGAAGAAGTTCGATGATATTTGCATTTCTTTCTTATATTTTCTCTTTTGCGATTTTCTTCTTTTTTCCTAAATTTTCTTTTTATATTATTGCGATGGTCTTTTTTGCATTGGGAGAAGCTTTCCGCACCGGTACACACAAAGCAATGATCCTGGAATATCTGGATATAAAAAATATCAGGCATCTCAAGGTGGAATATTATGGTTTCACCAGAAGCTGGTCACAGAAAGGTTCCGCTCTTGCTGCGTTGATTGCAGGTGCTATTGTAATCTATTCTGGAAATTATAAATACATATTTCTTGGCTCAATTATCCCTTATATCTTTGCTCTATTTTTAATGATTTCCTATCCTAAAGAATTGGATGGAGAAATTGAAAAGAAGGTACATCCGAATTTCTGGAAAGCAATATTCATTAATTTCAGAGATACAACCAGAGATTTTATCAGGGTTTTTAAAAATCCTTTACTTAGGAAATCACTGATAAATTCATCACTTTTTGATGGACTATTTAAGACAGTGAAAGATTATATACAGCCCATTTTAAAGGCATTTGCATTGTCAATTCCGGTTTTGTTATTCATAAAAGACAAAAGAGATACGGTTGTTATTGCTGTGGTATATTTTCTGCTCTTTCTTTTGACGTCTTATGCTGCCAAAAATTCAGAGAAATTTAAAAATAAATTTAAATCGCTTGCTAATGCCATAAATTTGAGTTTCATTTTCGGTGTATTTTTCGTGATTCTTTCCGGGTTATTTTATGTTCTGAATTTAATGATTTTGACTATTGTTTGTTTCATTTTATTTTATACTTTTCAGAATTTACG
>DAOVQH010000308.1 GCA_030628755.1 Candidatus Cloacimonadota bacterium
AGAAAATATTCAATCTTCAATTTTCAATATTCAATTATCAAATTATCCTAATCCATTTAACCCATCAACCACAATTTCTTTTAACATTCTGGAAACCGGAGATGTGAAACTGGAAATATTTAATATCAAAGGACAAAAGGTTAAAAACTTGATAGATTGTTATTCAGCACCGGGTAATTATGAAGTTATCTGGGATGGAAAAGATAGCAACAATAAAGCAGTTTCATCAGGAATTTACTTCTACAAAATTTCTGCAGGCAAATCATCAGCAATGAAAAAAATGTTGCTTCTCAAATAACCTTCGGAACGGTTATTGTACTTCTTGCGTTTCTTAACCTTCCGAATGGTTAAAATGATCTTGACTAAAGTAAATAGGTCTTGACCTTCGCAATGGTTAAATAGATATTTGTCTCATCCTTTTAACCCCTCCGCTGTGTTGGAGATTTTAATCCGGCTTTTGACGGAGGGGTTTGCCTGCCAGGGCGTAGCCTTGGCGGAGACCGGGGTTGAGTTTAGATTCCCGCTTTTGCGGGAATGACAGAATGAATATTGGAATTAATTATGAAAAAATATAATTTTATTTTTTTTGCTTCTTGCTTTTTACTTTTTCCTTTCTCCTTTCTATTGAAGTAGGCGGTCACCTCACTGAAGACACAACCTGGAGTCCTGATAATAATCCTTACCTGGTTACAGAAATTTTATACGTGGATGTAGGTGTAACTTTAGCAATTTTACCCGGTACAGAGGTAAAAGTAAGTGGAGCATCCTGTACAAGCTGGCAGGAATTCGATCAGAATTTCTGGCTTTATGGTGGTGTTTCCATTGCTAAATTTATCCAGGTTGATGGAAAAATAATTGCGGAAGGAACTGAGCAGGATAGCATAATTTTTACCAGAATGCAAGATGATCCCAACTATAATTGGGGAACGATATATATAACGGAAGATGCAGAATTATGTAAATTCAAATATTGCAAGGTTGAACATTCTTGTGCAATCGGTATAGCTATAAGTTATATATCAAAAGGTTTAGCTTTCTTTAATGGAAAAGGAATAATCCGAAACTGTGATTTTATAAATAATTCAGTAGGTGTTAGCTCTTCCTCGTTTTTAAAAGAAATTGAGATAATTAACAATAGTTTCATAATAAACAATAATATAAATCCATTTTTATTAAGTTTGTGGAAAAATCATATTGTATCATATCGTATTAATATCGATTCACCTGATTTACTCGTATGTAATAATAATTTCACAGGTTACAATAGCTATCGCACAGTAATTTCCAGGCAATTATCTTTTGCTTATAATACCATATCAAATTGTAGTGAGACAAATGGTAATGGATATTATTACGATAATAGTTTTAATAATTGTTATTATGGAATAAGGGCTCATTATGAAGAATATTCCCTTTTCATCAAAAAGAATCGGTTTATTGGTGGATATGAAGGTATAAATATAAATCATGCTTATGTGGAGATTTCAGATAATTATTTTGAGGGGTGCAAAGTAAATATTACAGGAAGTGATGAAAATAGTTTTTTTGTGAGAAACTTTATTACTGATGCATCCAATAATGCTCTTTCTGGTATTATAAGGGTCATTTCAGATAATGTTATTAAGAATAGTGTGATAGGACTATCTGGTTGCGGAAATGAGTTATTTAGTAACAACGTATTAATTGATAATGAGTATATTTTTTCATCAATAACAGATAATCACATTATTCAAAATATGTTTCTTTTATTGAATGATGAATTATATAATAATTATTTGTATGGCAACCCTATCTTCCGCAACTGTATTTTAGATTTCGAGTTACCACCGGAATGCATCGATGGTGGCGGCAATATCTGGGTAGATTCCCTGGAGGCACAAACACTTTTTGAAGACATCCAGAATGGAGATTTTCATCTCATCGAAGGCAGCCTGGCAATAGATGCCGGGTTTGATACTACAGGTTATTATTGTCCGTTCGATATGGATTACAATCATAGAGTGTGGGATGGAGATAATAATGGAACTGACATCATTGATATCGGTCCTTATGAGTATAATTCACCAGCTTTTGGTGGTATCGAGGGTTACACTTACAAACCAACAACCGGCGAACATGTAGATTATGTTTTACTGAAAATTAACAACCAACCGGGTGAATTTACATTTTCTGATAGTGTAGGTAACTTTCAATGCAAACTTCCTGCCGGTGTTTACGATGTGTATGCAGAACGTGTATTTTATGAGGATGTTATCCAATACGGAATCGAGGTTTTTGATGGGCAGTTCACGCAAGTAGAAATTCCAATGGCAGAAACGGTGGATGTGGAAAATATTCAATATTCAATAGTCAATTTTCAATTGAGAAACTATCCGAATCCCTTCAACCCCTCAACAACAATTTCATCCTCGATCCCAAATGACAGTTATATAGAATTATCCATTTTCAACATCAAGGGTCAGAAAGTTAAACAACTTGTCAGTGATCATATCTCAGCAGGTGAGCACTCAGTGATTTGGAACGGTAAAGACAGCAACAACAAATCAGTTGCATCAGGCATTTATTTCTACAAGCTTTCTACCGGAAAATCATCAGCTATGAAAAAAATGTTGCTTCTCAAGTAACGTAACGCAAACATCCTGTTTGCGAAAGAATAGGCGGACAAGTACTTGTTTGCGAACAATATCTCTACCCGTATTCATTCGAATGCGGGTAGAGACACTTTCTCTTGACCTATGAATAACAGATTCAGATATTTGATTAAGTAATTTTAAAGGCAGGTTATATGAGATTTCTTTTTCTTCTCATTTTACATTTTACATTTTTAATTTTCCATTTTTCAATTGCAAATGCAATTGAAGTCGGAGGTCACCTCACCGAAGACACAACCTGGAGTCCTGATAATAATCCTTACCTGGTTACAGAAATTTTATACGTGGATGTAGGTGTAACTTTAGCAATTTTACCCGGTACAGAGGTAAAAGTAAGTGGAGCATCCTG
>DAOVQH010000035.1 GCA_030628755.1 Candidatus Cloacimonadota bacterium
ACTTGGTGTACAATCACTTCAAAAGCTGCTGGATGCAGTAGATGAGTATATTCCACTTCCGGAGCGAGACAAAGCCAAACCGTTCCTGCTGCCTGTTGAGGATGTATTTTCTATTTCAGGAAGGGGAACAGTTGCCACCGGTCGTATCGAGCGTGGTGTTATCAAAGTTGGTGAGAAGGTAGAAAGAGTAGGGATCAAGGAGACAGTTGAGACTACCTGTACTGGAGTAGAGATGTTCCGCAAGATACTGGATCAGGGAGAAGCAGGAGATAATGTAGGTATTCTTCTTCGCGGCATGGCAAAGGATGAAGTGGAAAGAGGAATGGTACTAGCTAAGCCGAAATCTATCACACCCCACACCAAATTCAGTGGAGAGACCTATATTCTCACCAAAGATGAAGGTGGCCGTCACAAGCCGTTCTTCACAGGTTACAGACCTCAGTTCTATTTCCGTACAACTGATGTTACAGGCACCATATCACTTCCGGAAGGAGTAGAGATGGTTATGCTCGGAGATAATGTAACGATCAAAGCAGAGCTCATCACCCCGATCGCTATGGAGAAAGGACTTCGTTACGCTATCCGTGAGGGTGGTAGAACCATCGGTGCAGGCGTTGTCAGCAATATTACTGAATAATTTCCGGAGGAAATAGTGGCAAAAAATAATGCAGAGAATAGAATCAGGATAAAACTTAAAGCATATGATTTTCGCTTGTTAGATAAATCTGTTGCAGAAATAATTAAAAATACAAAAAACACAGGCGCCAGGATAATTGGTCCGATTCCTCTACCTACTGAAAGAACTCTTTATACAGTTATTAAATCTCCGCATGTTTATAAAAAATCGCAGGAACAATTCGAGATGCTGGTACATAAGAGATTGATAGACATTATAAATCCGACTCCACAAACAACAGGAGCATTAAAAAAGCTTAGTTTACCTGCTGGTGTTCACGTCGAAATTAAGGCTTAAAGGAGTTTGAAATGATTGGATTGATTGGAAAGAAAATTGGAATGACGCAGGTTTTTGATAAGGACGGTAAGTTGATTCCTGTTACTGTGATACAGGCAGGTCCATGTAGAGTCATTCATCGGAAAACCAGAGAAAAGCATGGGTATGATTCTATTCAGTTGGGTTTTGAAGAATTGGATGAGAAAAAGGTTAATAAACCTGCACTTGGTCATTTCAAAAAGCATAATAGTCCTCCCTATAAATACCTGAAGGAATTCCGCTTAAAAGTATATAAGGATATCAAAGAAGGTGAAGTTTTTGATGTTAGTATGTTCAAAGAAAACGAATTACTTAAAATAACTGGTATATCTAAGGGAAAAGGTTTTACCGGAGTAATAAAAAGATACGGATTCCATGGATTAAATAGAACTCACGGAGTACATGAATCTTTCAGAGGTCCGGGATCTATCGGACAGTGCGCTACACCTTCCCGTGTATTCAAAGGAAAGAAACTTCCCGGGCATAAAGGTTCATCACAGGTCTCGATGCTTAATGTTAAAGTTGTGAATGTGAATGTAGAGAAAAATCTAGTTCTTATTAAAGGTGCAGTTCCCGGTCATAGAAATAGTATAGTTCGATTGAGAAAAGAACTATAATTGGGAGAAAAGAGATGTTAAAGGTTAATAAATATTCGATTCAAGGTGATGAAATTGGAAAAATTACCCTTCCAAAATCACTTTTCGCAGTGGAAACAAAAAATCCTAAAGCTCTGTTATATGAAGTTATAAATATGTATTTAGCCAATCAACGTCAGGGTACATCTTCGGTACAAAGTCGTTCTGAAGCACATGGCAGTGGTAGGAAGTTATTCAGGCAGAAGGGAACAGGTAATGCTCGTGCAGGTAATCGTCGTACTCCTTTACGTGTGGGCGGTGGAAGAGCTTTTGGTCCTAAAAACAAAGATTGGTACAGGACAATTCCTAAGAAAAAGAAAAGATTGGCTTTGAAAGTTGCTTTAACTGAAAGAGCAAAAGAAAATCAAGTGATAATTCTTGAATCACTTAAATTTGAAAAACCAAGTACAAGAACTGCACAGGAATTACTTTTTAAAATTACCCCTGAAAAAAGTAAAAAACTCATTCTTATAGATGGTAGTGATCCTGTAATCATCAAATCATTCAGCAATATTCCCTATGTAAAAATGGATAGAGCAGATAGCATTTTTGCTTATGAAATCCTTAACTGCAATTGCCTGGTTCTTACTGAAGCTGCGTTGAATAAAATGAAGGAGGTATTTGTATAATGAAACATCCAAGAGAAGTTATTATAGCTCCAATGCTTACTGAAAAAACCACTTCCCTGCAGAACGCAAATAATAACTATACATTCAAAGTGAGCTTAAATGCCAATAAAATCGAAATTGCTGAAGCTATTGAGAGAATTTTTAATGTCAATGTTCTCAGAGTTAACACCATCCGTCAGAGAGGGAAAACTAAGAGAATGGGTAGATTCGTTGGTAAACGTGCAGACTGGAAAAAAGCTATTGTAAAATTGAAAGAAGGTGATTCCATAACTGAATTTGAAACATAAAAAGGAAGTATAATTATGGGAATCAAAAAATATAGACCAATCACACCTACGTTGAGATATAAAACCGGTTACACTTTCGAAGAAATAACCGAGAAAAAACCGGAGAAATCTTTGACCAGACCTCTTCCTAAAAGAGCTGGAAGAAATCATCATGGTCATATAACTTGTAGACATCGTGGTGGTGGGCACAAAAGACATTACAGAATTATTGATTTTAAAAGGAAAAAACACGATATCCCGGCAAAAGTGGCAACTATTGAATATGATCCCAATAGAAGCGCCAGAATAGCTCTTTTATTTTATGTAGATGGTTCAAAAAGATATATTCTTGCTCCGCTCGGATTAAAAGTTGGGGATACTATAATGTCTGGTGAAAAAGCTGAGATCAGAGTTGGGAATGCTCTCCCGCTTGATAGAATTCCACTTGGAACAATAATCCACAACATTGAATTCAAAGAAGGAAGAGGCGGACAGATTGCTCGCAGTGCAGGGTCATATGGTCAGTTGATTGCAAAAGAAGGTAATTATGTTCATGTTCGTATGCCATCCAATGATGTTCATTTCATCAGAAAAGAATGTTATGCAACAATAGGGCAGGTTGGAAATACAGAGCATAATTCGATTGTTCTTGGGAAAGCAGGTCGTAATCGCTGGAAAGGATTTCGTCCAACTGTTCGTGGTGTAGCAATGAACCCTGTAGACCACCCAATGGGTGGTGGTGAAGCAAAAACTTCGGGAGGTGGTCACCCTGTATCACCCTGGGGAGTTCTGGCAAAAGGTGGAAAAACACGTAAAATTCGTAAATATTCAGATAAATATATTATAAAATCAAAGAAACGATAATAAGGAATAATAGGAATAGTTATGGCTCGTTCGATTAAAAAAGGACCTTTTGTGGATAAGTATCTTGAAAAGAAAGTTGATACACTAAATGCAGAGAAAAAAAAAGAAGTTATCAAGACTTGGTCTAGAAGATCTACAATTTTACCAAAATTCGTAGAACATACATTTGCTGTTCATAACGGTCGAAAATTCGTACCTATCTATATCACAGAAAATATGGTTGGGCATAAATTAGGTGAGTTTGCGCCCACACGAACATATCGTGGTCACAAGTTTAAAAAGTAAGGAGTTGGTTAATGGAAGCTATAGCCAGAGTCAGAAATTTAAGAGGTTCAGCTCGTAAGGCAAGATTGGTGTTAGATCTTATCCGCGGCAAATCTGTGCCTGAAGCTCAAAAAATATTAAATTTCTCGAAGAAAAGTGTAGCATTTGATGTTGCAAAACTCCTTAAATCTGCAATAGCAAACGCTACTATGAAAGAAGGTAAAGCAGATATCGATAATATGTACGTCAGTGAAGTCTTTGCTGATGATGGTCCAATTATGAGAAGATATAGACCGCGTGCACAGGGAAGAGCAACTATTATCAGAAGAAGAACCTGTCATATAACACTTCAGATTTTAGACAAAGAGGAGGGTGAGACAGTTGGGACAGAAAGTTAATCCAGTAGGTTATAGAATAGGTATAAACAAAATTTGTGACTCAGTTTGGTTTGCTACAAAAGAAGAATATATTCATAATTTCCATGAAGATCTTAAAGTAAAGAAGTATATTCGCAACAGACTCAAGGATGCGATGATCTCCAGAATAACTATTCAAAGGAAGACTAAGTCTATCACTATAGATATTAACACTGCCAGACCCGGTCAGGTGATTGGTAGAAAAGGTGTAGAAATTGAGAAATTGAGGAATGAATTAACAATACTTGTAAATAAAAAAAGGAAATCAGATCTGAATGTATTCGTAAATGTTCAGGAAATTAAAAATCTCTGGGCAGATGCTTCGTTGGTGGGTCAGGAACTCGGTGCACAACTCAAAAGGCGAGTATCTTTCCGAAGAGCTATGAAATTCGCGATCAGAAATGCTATGAAGAGCGGTGTTCAAGGTGTCAAAGTTCAATGTTCTGGAAGATTAGGTGGTGCTGAAATGGCTCGCACAGAAAGATATCATCAAGGTAGAACTCCTCTTCATACACTTAGAGCTGATATCGATTATGCTCTCACAGAAGTTAATACCACATATGGGATTATCGGTATAAAAGTTTGGATATATAAAGGTGATATTCTTAGTTAATTGAGGAGATTGATAAATGTTAGCACCTAAGAAAGTAAAGTACAGGAAAAGACAGAAAGGTCGCAGAAGAGGTTTAGCTTACAGAGGTAGTTCACTCAATTTTGGTGATTATGCTGTTATTGCTCTGGAACCAGGCTGGATCACCAGCCGTCAGATAGAATCTGCTCGTATTGCTATTTCACGTAAAATGAAAAGGTTAGGTAAGCTTTGGATCAGGATTTTCCCGGATAAACCCATCACCAAAAAACCTGCTGAAACACGTATGGGTAAAGGTAAAGGTGCGCCAGAATACTGGGTCGCAGTTGTAAAACCCGGTAGAATTCTCTTTGAATATGAAGGTGTTGATCTAATTACTGCAAAAGATGCTGCACGTCTCGCAGGGCACAAATTACCTATTAAAACAAAGATAATTATTAGGGAAGGAATGGAGTAATGAAAATAAGCGAACTTAGAGAATTAACTGATGATGAGCTTAAACAGCAATTGGAAGACTTTAAGGAAGAGTTATTCAATTTGAGATTCCAGAAGTCTATGAACCGCCTGGAAAACCCGATGCGGATTAAAGGTGTAAAAAAAAATATTGCTCAAATTCATACCCTTTTGACTGAGAGAGAAAGATCTTTGAATTTAAGAGGAAATAATGGCAAACAGAAAAGTAACTAAAACCGGAGTAGTGGTTAGCGATAAAATGGATAAAACAATTGTCGTTCGGGTAGAACGACAGTTCAAGCATCCTCTTTATAAAAAGATCATCAGAAGACATAAGAAATTCAAAGCCCACGATGAAAAAAGTGAATGTAAGATTGGTGACCTCGTTCAGATCCAGGAAAGTAAACCTATAAGCAAGCACAAGAGATGGATTTTAACCAGGATAATTGAGAAGAGTAAATAAGGAGTCTGAAATGATTCAAGCTCAGACAATGTTAGTTGTGGCAGATAATTCCGGTGCTAAAAAAGCCAGATGTATTAAAGTTTTGGGTGGTTCTGGAAGACGATATGCAAGTCTTGGAGATATAGTTGTCGTTGCTATAAAATCTGCAACTCCAGATGGAAAAATTAAAAAGGGAGCTGTAGAAAAAGCAGTGATTGTTCGCACACATAAAGAAGTTGGAAGAGCCGACGGAACTTATATTCGCTTTGAAGATAACGCTGCTGTTATTATAGATGAAAGAGGTGAACCTATTGCAACTCGGATTTTTGGTCCTGTTGCTCGGGAACTCAGAGAAAAACATTTTACAAAAATTATCTCCCTCGCACCTGAAGTTCTTTAGGAGTTATTATGTTAAGAAGAATAAAAAAAGAGACTGGAAATAAAATGAGAATTAAAAAAGGTGATACTGTTGTGGTCATTACCGGGAAGTACAAGGGCGTAAAAGGTAAGGTTTTGAAGGCTTTTCCCAAACAAAATACAGTGATTGTTGAAAGAGTTAATTTTATTAAAAAACACACGCGTCCCACGCAGCAGAACCCACAGGGTGGTATAGTGGAAAAAGAAGCCCCAATCCATATTTCAAATATAAAATTATTTAATGAGAAATTAGGTGAGGTGACTCGAGCAGTTTTCAAAAAGGTCGGAGATTCTCGTATTCGTGTATGCAAAAAAACTGGAGATGAGATATAAAGGAGCTGTAAGTGAATCGTTTACAGGAAAAATATAAAAAGGATGTCATTCCTGCTATGTTGAAACATTTTGATTATAGAAATGTTAATCGTGTTCCTAAATTGGAAAAAATATCAATCAATATTGGTGTTGGTGCTGCCACCCAGAACAAAGCATTACTTGATAATGCGGTTAAAGACCTTACTCAAATTACAGGAAGAAAACCGATAACAACTAGAGCAAAAAAATCTATTTCTAACTTCAAATTGAGAGCAGGAATGCCTATTGGTTGCAAAGTTACTCTACGTGGTGAAATTATGTTTGAATTCCTGGATAGATTAATATCGATTGTGATTCCAAGGATGCGGGACTTTAGAGGTACTTCTCCCAAATCTTTGGATGGGCGTGGTAATTTTTCTCTGGGAGTAAGGGAACAGACAGTATTCCCCGAGATCGAGTATGATAAGATTGATGCCATAAGAGGATTAAATATTACAATTGTAACAACAGCAAAAACTGACGAAGAAGGTAGAGAACTTCTACGTTATCTTGGGATGCCATTCAGGAAATATTAAAAGGAGATATTTTGGCTAAGAAATCATGGGTTGTTAAACAAAAGAGACCTGCTAAATTTTCATCAAGAGAGTACTCTCGATGCAAAATCTGTGGACGTTCAAGAGCATATATGCGCAATTTTGGACTTTGCCGTATTTGTTTCAGAAAATTAGCCGGAGAAGGACAGATTCCCGGTATACAAAAAGCTAGCTGGTAAACTATTTAAGGAGAAGAAATGAGTGTTACAGATCCGATCGCTGATGCTATTACTAAAATCAGGAACGCATATCGGGCGGACCATAAAACGGTAAGTATATTTCATAGTAATATTAACGAAGCTATTGTAAAAATCCTTGCAGATGAGAATTTCATCAACAGCTATGAACTGATTGATCGAGATCCTGCAAAAAAAGTTCTCAGGAAGAAAATCTTTATAAACCTTCGTTACACTAATAGTGGTAAACCTGTTATGAAAGGAATACAAAGAGTAAGTAAACCCGGTCTTAGAATTTATGTGAATTCCAAGAATATTCCTTCTGTTTATAATAATACTGGCTGTGCTATTTTATCAACAAGTCAGGGTGTAATAATAGATAGAGATGCTCGCAAATTGAAAGTCGGTGGTGAGTATGTTTGTAAAGTTTGGTAGCTGGAGGAATAGATGTCGAGAATAGGTAAAATTCCTATAAGATTACCAGAAGGTGTTAAAGCAGTTATACAAAAGGATAAAATCACTGTATCCGGCAAGAATGGTGAGCTTAACTATGCCCTTAATCCTGGAATTAAAGTAGAAGAAAATGATGGGAGTTTGGTTGTAACACGAAAGGATGATTCCAAACAGCAGAAGTCTCTTCACGGGCTTACAAGATCATTAATAAATAATATGGTTATTGGTGTTACCGAAGGATTTTCCAAAGAACTGCAAATAATTGGAACAGGATATTCTGCAGAAGTTGTTGGACCCTGGTTAAAACTGAACGTAGGATTTTCCCATGAAATTTATATTGAAATTCCTGAAAATCTTAAAGTAGAAGCAAAAATAATTCCACGTAGAGAACAGGGTGCACTCGGTGTGCAGTCCACTGTAAATATATTTGGAATAAGCAAAGAAGATGTTGGTAAATTTGCTGCTGAGATCAGAAAGTGCCGTCCCCCTTTAAATTATGCAACAGGGAAAGGTATACGCTACAAAGGTGAGTATGTACGGATTAAACCAGGTAAAGCCGGGGCAGCTGCACAAGTTTAGGAGACACTATGAGTAAAAAAGAATCAACCACATACAAAAAAAGTTTGGCAAGAGAAAGAAGAAAAAAAGCAATACGAAAAAAAATATTTGGAACTACTGAAAAACCCAGGCTGGTTGTCTTTAGAAGTCATAAACATATCAGTGCTCAGATTGTTGATGATGAAGATGGAAAAACTCTAGTTGCAATGTCCACTGTTTCAAAAGATATTAAAATCGATAAATCAAAAAAGAAAACAGAACAAAGCTTTGAAGTCGGTAAAAAACTTGGTGAAATCGCAGTAAAGAAAGGTATTAAAAAGGTTTGTTTTGATAGAAGTGGATATTTGTATCATGGTCGAGTAAAAGCACTAGCAGATGGTGCTCGGAAATCTGGATTAGAATTCTAGGGAGGGAGATTGGAACAGAAGAAAAATGCTCCTCGTTATAATGAACCACAATTTGCTGTGGAAAAAATAATTGATACCAATCGTGTAGCCAAAGTTGTTAAAGGTGGTAGGAATTTTAGCTTTAATGCTGCAGTTGTGGTTGGTAATAAAGAAGGTAATGTAGGCGTTGGTATTGGAAAAGCAAATGAAATTGTTGATGCTATCCGAAAAGCAAAAGAAAAAGCAGGTAAGAACATGTTCTCAGTTCCAATTGTGAATGGCACCATACCCCATGAGATCATAGGACGGTTTGGGGCAAGTAGAATTATGCTGAGACCTGCTTCACCTGGTACCGGTATTATTGCTGGTGGTCCTGCTCGTGCAATTCTGGAAGCAGTCGGAATTGAAAATATTCTTACCAAATCTTTAGGTTCTAATACTCCTTCCAATGTTGTCAAAGCTACAGTTAATGGCTTAAAAGAATTGCGAACTATCTCTCAGGTTGCAAAGCTTCGTGGAAAAACAGTTACAGAACTCACAGGTAAGGAAGAACCCAAAAAGAAATCTCAGGAGAAAGCTAAATGAAACTCAAGGTAACTCAGGTAAGAAGCACTATTGGAAGAAAGGAAAACCAGAAAAGAACTATTATTGCTCTTGGACTTGGGAAGATCAGCAGATCAAGAATTCATGATGACAATCCTGTCATTCGAGGTATGATCAATACAGTAGCTCACCTTGTTAAGGTAGAGGAAATCACAGATAAAAAAGTGAAAAAAGCAGCTCCTGAAAAACCTGTTACAAAAATAGAAGATAAGAAAATTGTACAAAAAGCTGAGAAGCCAGAACCTGAGAAAAAAGAAGTGAAAAAAGTAGCACCCAAAGCAGAAAAAAAGGTAACAGTAAAGAAAGAAGAGATAGTAAAAGCTGTTTCAAAAGTAAAAAAAACCGGGGCTAAAAAGAAAGCAGTTCCAAAGAAAGAAACCGAAAAGAAGGTAGTGAAAAAATCAGCAGTAAAAACACAGGCAGTAAAAAAATCTACTTCCCCGAAAACTAAAGCAAAAACAGAGTAGGTGAATTGGATAAGGAGAAAGAATGGAACTTCATAATATCGAACGTCCTCAAATAAAAAAGCATAAAAAAAGATTGGGTAAAGGTCACGGCACAGGTTTTGGTAAAACTGCTGGCAAAGGACATAAAGGTCAGAAATCCCGCTCTGGTGGAAATATACCTGCCTGGTTCGAAGGCGGTCAGATGCCTCTTCAAAGACGTGTTCCCAAAAGAGGGTTCACAAATATATTTAAAAAACAATACAGAATCGTTAATCTGAATAAACTGCAAAACCTTGATGGAGTTAAATTTGATATTAAGAAACTTGAGGAACTGCATCTCATCAGGAAAGCAAGAGCAAATGAAAAAGCTCCTGTGAAAATTCTGGCTGACGGTGCTGAAGAATTTAATAAGAAGATAAATATAAAAGCAAATGCTTTTTCTAAAACCGCCAGGGCACTGATCGAGAAGGTCGGTGGAAAAGCGGAGGTAATCTAAAGTGCTGGATAGTATCAGTAATATTTTCAAAATTCCTGACCTTAAAAAGAAAATTCTCTTTACAGCTTTGATTTTGATTATCTATAGATTAGGAAGTTTTATACCAATTCCCGGTATTAATGCAGGAGCTTTAAAAGAATTTCTGAGTAGTGCCAGTAGAGCTGGTGGAACCTTGTTTGGAATGTTCGACCTGTTCGTGGGTGGTAACTTAGGTCGTGCTTCCGTTTTTGCATTGGGTATTATGCCGTATATTACAACATCGATTGTTATCCAATTACTTGGTGGTGTTATTCCTTTCTTTGAAAGATTGAAAAAAGAAGGAGCTGAAGGTCAAAAGAAAATTGCACAGTATACCAGGTATGGAACTGTATTTGTAGCATCATTCAATGCTATCGGTATCAGTATGTTCCTTCAATCCGGAGTAGAGGGTGCAGTTCCAAATCCCGGGTTCTTATTTATATTCACAAGTGTAATCACTATGGTTACAGGTGTTATGTTCATTATGTGGCTGGGTGAACAGATTACAGAACGTGGTATTGGAAACGGTATTTCACTGATAATATTTGCAGGAATAATTGCTCGATATCCTCAGGGATTTATTCAAATGTTCCAGATGGTTAGAGTTGGAGCAATGACTGTATTTATGTCTGTTGCAGTTATTGTAGTCATGATTATAGTAACAGGCTCTGTAGTTCTGGTTACTGAAGGCATACGTAAGATACCAGTTCAATATGCCAAAAGAATTATAGGAAGGAAAGTTTACGGTGGTCAAAGTACATATATTCCACTAAAGGTAAATACTGCAGGAGTTATTCCAATCATTTTCGCTCAGGCAGTTATTATGTTTCCCAGAACTATTGCCACTTTTTTCAAAGAAAGTGACTTTATGAATGTGTTAGTTCGACTGTTATCTCCGGGGGCATTTCTTTATACAACTATATATGTGGGTTTAATAGTATTCTTTGCTTACTTCTATACAGCAATGGTTCTTAATCCGATAGAAATGGCAGAGAACATGAAAAAATACGGCGGATTTATTCCAGGTAGGAAACCCGGTAAAAAAACGTCGGATTATATAAACAGCGTTCTGGTAAGGATAACCCTGCCGGGTGCAATATTCTTTGCGTTTGTAGCTGTTCTTCCTGAATTCATGTCTAAATGGGCAAATCTCCCATTCTATTTTGGCGGAACCGGACTCATAATTATTGTTGGTGTGGCTCTTGATACACTCCAGCAGATAGAATCTCACCTTGTTATGCGTCATTACGAAGGTTTCATGAAAAAAGGAAAGCTCAGAGGAAGAAGAAGTTTTTAGCTCTTTTCAGTTTATTTAATAGAGTGATTTAATAATAGCATGATAAAAATAAAAAACAAAAGTGAAATTACTAAGATGCGGGAAAGTAACCGCATCGTAGCTCTGCTGCTTCATAGATTGGGAAGTATCATCAAACCAGGCGTAAGCACCTATGAACTCGAAAAGTTTGCAGATAATCTGATACGCTCTGAGGGAGGAAAACCAGCTTTCAAAGGCTATACAATACCCGGGTTACCACCCTTCCCTGCAGCGATCTGTACTTCTGTGAATTCATGTATTGTTCACGGGATTCCTTCAATGAAAGTGATTCTAAAGGAAAGTGACATAATTGGCATTGATGTGGGTGTTTATAAAGATGGTTTCTTTGGTGATGCTGCACGAACTTACAGAGTAGGAAACGTGCCCAGAGAAACGGAACATCTACTCTCAGTTGCTAAAGAAGCACTTGACAGAGGAGTTGCACAAGCGAGAGATGGCGCAAGAATTGGTGATATTTCACACGCTATTGGTTCTTATGTAAAATTAAAAGGATATTTTGTAGCGGATAGTCTAACCGGTCATGGTATCGGAATGGAATTACACGAAGAGCCGATTATCCCTAACTTTGGGGTAAAAGGGAAAGGACCAAGATTGAAAAAAGGTATGACCCTGGCTATCGAACCAATGGTAAATGTAGGAACCAACCATGTGACTGAAAAAGGTTGGGAATTTTTTGTAGCAGATGGTACGTTATCTGCGCACTATGAGCATACTATATTAATTATGGAAAATGAACCTGAAATTTTAACTGTTTATTAAAGAGAGAAAAAAATATGCCAAAAGAAGGTGTGATTGAAGTTGAGGGCACTGTAATAGAAGCTCTGCCTAATACTACCTTCAGAGTGGTACTGGAAAACGGGCATGAAATACTTGCTCATAGCTCAGGTAAAATGAGACTGCAT
>DAOVQH010000257.1 GCA_030628755.1 Candidatus Cloacimonadota bacterium
TGAAATTGCAAATTGTAGAATGAATCAGATAGATTTGAATACAAAAATAATCAGGATTATGGGAAAAGGAAATAAGGAAAGACTGGTTCCAATAGGTAGAATGGCAATAAAAGCTTTAAAAAGTTATATGAGAATTCGTAATCAGTTTGTTTCAAAAGACAGCAATGATACATTGTTTCTTTCAAAAAGTGGCAAATCTCTTTCTGCTGATGAAATCCGTGAAATTCTGGAAAGATACATTATGCTGGTTGCTAAAACAAAAGGTTATTCACCACATTCGATAAGGCATTCATTTGCCACACATCTCATTTCGCATGGTGCTGATCTGAGAGCTGTTCAGGAAATGCTTGGTCACAGCAATTTATCTACCACAGAGATTTATACTCATTTATCTTTGAAGGATTTAAAGAAAGTTTATAAGCAGGCACATCCAAGAAGTAAGAAAGAGGATTAGATAAAAACTTGCCAAATTTCAAAAATTTGGCAAGTTTACTCGTTGCATAGCTCATGCTATGAAATGTAGTTTATAATTTAAGTAGCTTTAGCTACACAATGACCTGTCACACAGCAGGATTTATCCGCCATTATTTAGGCGGAGCTATGTGACAAGCAGATAATAAAAACTATTAATCTTTTCATGTCATTCCCAATTTAATTGGGAATCCATTATACTCATTTACTCATAGATTCCCGTTTTCACGAGAATGACAGTAATTTTTTACCAAACTATTGAGCCACTTGCTTAAGCTATGAAAATAAGATATTATCTTATTCTATTTTATTATAACCGACTCAATAACTACATTTTCCACAGGCCAATCCTTCATTCCAAGCTGCGGATGGAAATGAGTTGGAACTGATTTTATCTGATTAACAATATCCATACCTGTAGTAACTCTTCCAAAAACGCAGTATCCCCAACCACGACCTTTATCTTTATGGTCGAGGAAAAGGTTATCATTGATATTTATAAAAAATTGGGAAGTAGCAGAATGCGGAAGGTTTGTTCGAGCCATAGCGATAGTTCCCGTAATATTGGAAAGTCCATTATCTGCTTCATTTTCAATTGGTTCATAGGTTGCCTCTTTAAATTTATGGCTTTGCTCGAAACCCCCTCCCTGGATCATGAAACCATCAATAATACGATGAAAAATGAGACCATCATAAAACCCATCTCTAACATATTTCTCGAAATTTTCCACTGTTTTAGGGGCAAGTTCGGGAAAGAGTTCCAGTTCGATATCTCCCATACTTGTTTTCATAGTCACAAAAACTTTTTCTGGTAATTTTTCTTCTGATATTAAATTAGTCATTGTGCATAATCCAAATAATACAGCTATTATTATTATTAATTTTCTACTCATTCTCTCTCCTTCTATTTATTTCATATTTACAAAGTTCAATATTTCCGTCAATTATTTTTAAAAAAGAATTATTTACGATCCAATCGCCTGCATTTGCGTAAATCCCATTTTCATATTTTTCCAATTTGGGAAGGTGGGAATGACCCATAACAACGATGTCATAATTTTTGAATTGTTTTTTTGCAAAATCTATCAATCCTCTTTCTTTTTTTTTGTAAATAGTAATAGAAATTTTTCTTTTTCGGCTGGTACGACTCAGCATTTTTCCTAAACCAAGTGCAAAATCCGGGTGGAACATTTCGAACAATTTCATAACAATTCTATTCCGAATAATTGAACGGAAAATCTTATACCGCATGTCGTTTGAAGTATAAAGATCACCATGAGAAACGAATATTTTTACACCATCTATTGTTTCGATGAAATTATTATTATAGACTTCAATGCCGAGAATATTTACCAGGAAGTCTCTGAACCAGAAATCATGATTACCGGCAATAAATACTATCCTGCATCCGCTTTCCCTCAAATCAGCAAACTTTTTTAATATGGGGAAATAACTTTTGATGATCACAGTTTTCCAGACAAACCAGAGATCGAAAATATCTCCATTCAAAATCAAGAGGTCTGCTTTTCCTATCAGACTATTAAGAAATGTAATAACTCGATCTTGTTGCTCAAGATCTTCAGGATTATCGGAAAATTTTAAATGGAAATCAGAAACAATGTAAACTCTCATAATCAGCTCTTTTCACCACCAAGACGCAAAGGCACAAAGTTTTTTACTATTTTTCCTTTTCTCCTTCTTGTTCTTCCCGAAATACTTCGGGACATTAGGGAACGAGAAGAAAGTTTTATTCTCTCCTTTTCTCCCATTCTTCCATTCTCCCTTTCTTCTTCATTTCGTCAATAAATAATAAAATATATTTGCTCCCATTTTGAAAGCATGCTGCCTGATATTTTCCGGGTCATTATGTACATTACTCCAACCGTCACTGATATTGCTTTCGTATGTGTAAAGAACCATCATTCTGCCATTGTCATCAAATATTGCGAATGCCTGAGGTCTTTTATCATCATGTTTGTGAATTTTAGGCAGTCCCTTTGAGAAACTGAAATAACAGTGAAAAATTTCATGGTTTGCTGGAAGTTCCACTAAATCTTTTGCAGGAAAGACTTTTTTAATCTCTTTACGAAAAGATTCATCCATTCCATAGTCATCATCAGCATAAAGAAATCCACCTCTGAGAAGATAATTTCTCAAGTTATCAGCATCTTTTTCGCTGAAACTTATGTTTCCATGTCCGGTCATAAAAATAAAGGGATATTCAAACAATCTGGTCTCGGAAGGTTTTACAGAAGCTTCTACTGTGGAAAAATCAGTATTTATTGTTTTGTTTAGATATTCAGCAATGTTCGGTATAATATCGGAATCGTTATACCAGTCGCTCCCCCCGCTGTAATGTAGCCGGGCGAGTTGAGATTTCTCCGATGCTATTAGATAAACAGAAAACAAAATAAATATTAAAAAGAAATTTAAAACTTTCATAATAATTTTAACTCATTTAAGCGTAGAAGAATTGTTTCTTCTCTATCCAGAAGCCAATTTTTCAGGCGTTTTATGAGTCTTTTCCTACTTGCTTTGTAATTTATATATTCATAATTATGTAAAGAGATTTTCCTGATTCTGTTCCAAATAATTCGAGGTATGGTTTTGAGTACCCATTTCCAGAAAAAGAAAGGATAGACTTTTTTAATTTTATTGAATTTAAGATATTCCAGATCACCATATTTCCCGTTCATTTTCCAGAGGATATAAGAGAGATCTTCTGGTGATAGACTTTTGGTTCGCACATTTACCTGCAATCCATCATAGAAGCAGAAATCATAAAGATTGGTAACTAAATTCTGTTCTATAAAGTTATTTCGTACTCCGGTTTTATAGTGTGGAGTTAGAACAAAAAAGAAGGGAGCATCTAATTTCATTTTCCTTGCGAAATGAAAGTTGTTCCATATTGCTTTTTCAGAATCTTCGGGAAGTCCTACGATAAATCCTCCTGATGCAATTATACCATTATCTTGAAGAAGTTTAATGGCATGTTCTGATTCTATGAGGTTTTTTTTATCTTTTGAAAGGAAATCAAGGTCTTCAGAATTCACATTCTCTATTCCCAGGAATACAAATTTGAAACCTGCTTTTGCCATTTTCTTTACTAAATTCTCGTCAGACGCAATCCCGTGAACGCTGGCTTGAATAAAGTAATCGATGTTATTTAATCCTGTTTTAATAATATCATCACAGACATTATGCATATGTTTTGTATTAAGAAATGCATTATCATCTGTAATAAAGAGCGCCTCAGCTCCATTTTCAACAGCGTTTTTGATATCCTGGATTATTCTTTCCATGCTGTATTTTCTAAAGGTTCTTCCATACATAAAAGGCATACAGCAGAAGTTACAGGACATTGTGCATCCTCTTGAAGTTTCAATTACATCAGCCTTTTTACCGAATGTATAATATTTATGTGTGAGTCTGATATTGCGTTTTGGAAGCTTGATTTGGTTCAAATCCAAATTTTTTGATCGCGGGTTATGAACAAAACTCCCTTCCTTTTTATAGGAA
>DAOVQH010000227.1 GCA_030628755.1 Candidatus Cloacimonadota bacterium
CAGGTATTTTACTAATTCATTTATCATTATGCTGACTATCAGTACGAGTTTCAGTATTGTAGAGTTTATGATGACAAAAATAGAAAAATTAATTAAAACACCAGAGAGTATAAAACCTTCAGATATGGAAGAAAACGAAGAGGAATCAGAAGAATAAGTCCTTAATATTTGTAAATCATTCATAATTATTAAATGTGGATTCCCATTTGCATGGGAATGACAAGGATAATTGTTACAATCATAGGGAATCATCCACGAAAATCTTTTCAAGGTTAGCAATAAATTAACAGTTAGCTGGAAACATTTGGTTCATCCGGCAACTGCCGGACTGAACCAGCTTTGATAGATGGTTCAGTTTTTAATACTGGTAAATACTTCCGCCAATAAACTCCCGTAGTATAGAATTTGAAGGAACCAGGTCATCCTGAATATTATAGACATGATCCATTAAATTCATTAATCTTTCTGCTTCCATGTATTCAGGACAATAATTGGAAACACTTTGTAGAAGTGGCATCACATATTTTTTCAGAATACCAAGCTCGTATGTTAAGATACTATTGAACATAATATCTGCATTTTCCTGGAAGGGGAAAATATTCTTGTCTTCTCCTTCACGTACCGAATCCCACATTTCAAGTGTTTCCTCAGCAGTATGTCCCCTGTAATTGTGGTCCCTTATCATTCTCCTGATTTCACGTGAGTCAGTAGTAGGAATGCGGTTATGAGCATCGATATTCAAATTATTCAAAGCACTCACATAGATCTTAAGTTTCTGGTTGAAGGGTACTGAGGAGGTCAGTTTATCATTCAAACCATGAATTCCTTCCATAATCAGGATTTCATTTTCCTTAAGTTGTAATGTCTCATAACTTTGTTCACGGACTCCTTTCAGAAAATTATATTTTGGAATTTCGATTTTTTTACCAGTTAATAGATTTTTCAAATCTTTATTCAGAAGTTCAAGGTCGAGAGCATTTATAGTCTCAAAATCTAATTCTCCATTCTCTTTTTTAGGTGTTTCTTTCCAGGGAAGGAAATAATTATCCATGTTGAGAATGCGCGGAAATACACCATTCACACGAAGTTGAATAGATAATCGTTTGGCAAAGGTAGTTTTTCCAGAAGAAGAAGGACCAGCAACCATAACAAGTTTAATATCTTTCTTCCAGGTTATCTGATTTGCAATATCGATGATCTTTTTTTCATGTAGAGCTTCCTCTATCTGAATAAGATAAGTAATTTCGTAATTCTTAATTGCCCTATTCAGAGCATTTACATTATGAAGCTGAAGAATGTTTAACCATTTATCATGTTCCTGATGGGTTGCAAATAGAGTTCTGGGAAGTCTAAACTTCTTTTTTATCTCTTTTTCACCTTTTCGAGGAAATCTTAAAATTACTCCTGGAGAATGATAAACTATCTCGAAGCTTTTTATTATCCCAGTATTATCTGCAAGTTGACGAAGGAAGTAATCGTAATATTCGCCACATTTATATAGGTTGATTTTTTTAAATTTCAGATTCCTAACCACATCATCACGATTTTGACTTAAAGCAATTTTCTCTGCTTCAACAGGTGTCATATTTATCTTTACAATAGGTAAAGCCTGATGCACAATATTTTGCGTCTCATTTCTTAATTTTGTAACATCTTTTTCGGTAAAAGTGTAGCCAATTATTTCACCATAAACTCCATCACCAATAGAATGTTCAATAACCAGTTTATTATCTTTTGAGAAAAGATTATAAAACGCCTTGCACATTATGAAAATCGATGTATCCTGGTATATCAATTGACCCTCAGTTGAATCTGTGCTCACACAATCGAGCTTAACATCTTTATCTATTTGCAAGTTTGAACTCACATAACCCCAATTTATCTTATATGTAATTATCCGTTTTTCAGAAAAATCTTTGCTTGAAATTATATCTTTTATATTTATTGGTTTTGCAAATGCCAGAGTTTTAAAATATTCACCATCTATCTTTAATTCTACTTTGAACAAAATGACCTCCATTAACAAAGAACAATCATTTTTTAGATTTTACTAATAGAGTTTTGAGTCAAGTTTTTAATTTGAATTATAAGCTATGTGAAGTTTAATTTACTGCTTTCTCCTTTTTCATTGACTTTAAAATTCCAGATTTGAATTACGCCATTCGGAGGTAAAAATGAACACAAAATTAAGAAGAAATATAATTCAGAATAGTGGAATAATAATTGGCTCGATATTATTTGCAATGGCTTATTCCTGGTTCCTGGTTCCATATAAAATAGTACCTGGAGTCATTGGTGGACTCTCCCAGATGCTTTTTCATTTTTTCAAGGTACCTATTGGAATTTCGATGATTATGTTTAATGTTCCACTGTTTATACTCAGCTTTATTTTGATGGGAAAGAGATTTGGAACCCGTTCTATTTTTGGAATGATATCCACTTCTATCTTTGCTGACCTGCTCAGTTTCAGTAGTCTGTACAAATTGGGAATTATAAAAGACCTGACTCCGTATACATTTGAAGCAAATGGAAAAATATTTTATGCAATGTTATCTCCCGAAGATATTTATTTATCCGCAATTGCAGGTTCAGTTCTACTAGGGCTCGGACTTGGATTGATCTTCCGTTCACGCGGGTCCACGGGGGAACAGATATACCAGTTGCTTTCCTCAAGCAAAAAACAGGCATATCGATTGGTATGGGATACTGGGTAGTTGAATCTTTAATCATCTTAACCATTGGCTTTGTCTTTAAAGATCTCAAGCTTATTATTTGGGGATATGTTAACCTGTTCATAACAACTAAAATCACCAACCTTGCCAGTGAAGGTCTTCCCTATGTTAAAGGTATTTATGTTATTTCCAAGCATACAGACGAGATTAAAGAAAAAATTTATGATAAGATCAGGAGAGGAGTAACTTTTTTGAAAGCTGAAGGTGGTTATACGGGAAATCAATTCAATATGCTGTTCTGTGCTATGAACAGAAGACAGGTGGCAATCCTGCGGGATATCGTTAAAGATATTGATCCCAAAGCATTTGTTCTGCTAACTGATGTTTCCGATGTGATGGGTTATGGATTCCGCAGCAGGAACCTGGATCTATCAGGGAAAGAGTGATAGTTATGCTGGTTCAGATTTGCAATCTGAACCATTAGTTTCTTTTCGTTTCTTATCAATTCTCCAGACGCTTACGCATCCGGTTATAAACATCAAACACCTACAGTGTTATTTCAAAAAAGCAAATGAGCTTCTGAAGGAGATTGAAGGTTAACCAACTTGCAAATTAAAGTATTTGACATAAAAGAAAGATTATTCATTTTCTGGATTGTTGATGTGCAACCAAGAACGAAGAAATATGAAAGGGGTAAGTTATGAACTACAGAAAAATGATAATTATTTACTTAATGTTTATTGTTTGTCATCTTCTCAATGCAATAGGATATAGTAATTATTGTAATCTTTATAATATTCGTGGAACTTTAATTGGAAGTATGCAAATATCTCAACATCCTGAAAAGATTCAACCTATATTGCTACCACCCTCAAAAATATTATCTAGAAATGGTGTAGAAATTGATGTCCCAGCAGGAATATATTTTATCTCTCCAATTAATTTTACAGAAATTCCAACGATGTTTTATCAAAGAGATGAATTTGGTTATGAAGATGTTACAGATGAATATTTGCCTTCTGAAGAATGGAGTGCTGGCGACATTGAAATTGCAGATATGAATGGAGATGGAAAAGATGATATTGTCTTTTCTATTGATTATTATGATGAAAGTATAGATTCTCGTCCGCGAATCTGGATTCAAACTCCTGATGGGAATTTTATCGATGAAACTGATATAAGAATACCGGATTTACAAGCTCCCTGTTATGATATTGAATTATTTGATATAGATTCTGATAATGACATCGATATTTTTCTTACAGGTTATTCCGGTTCATATTATCTTTCTGCCGGACTTCTTATCAATGACGGAACAGGTATTTTTTATGATGAGAGTACTGAAAGACTTCCTCAGCTTAATTATCCTGATTTCGCATATTTTGCTGAAGCTATGTCCATTGATAATAATCAATCAGTAGATATTATTGTAAATGTTTTTGGAGAACCTGACACGACATCATATCAATCTATTCTTCCTGAAATCTGGCTAAATAATGGAAATGGTTTCTTTATTCAAGATTCACTTGGAAGGTTGCCCAATACTGACAATTATGGTTTTTTTGAATTGATAACAACTGATATCGATAATGATAGTTTATATGATATTATTTTTGCAAATTTGGAAATGATAATTTATGACGCTTACGGTAATGTAATTGATACATTAAGTGGTCAGAACGCTTGTTATTACAACACAGGTGATGGATTCTTTATAGATGAAACTGAATTAAGAATGCCTGAACAGGATGATCCAGCAACCAGAGATTTAGCTATCAGTGATATTGATAATGATGGAGATTTAGATATTTTAGAAGTTGGAATGGGTTTTGATCCACCCTGTCAGCAGGTCAGACTTCTTTTAAATGATGGCAATGGATATTCCTCTGTTTCTTATAATAGTTTACCATATCTTTCAGGATGGTTCA
>DAOVQH010000006.1 GCA_030628755.1 Candidatus Cloacimonadota bacterium
AGAGATTTCACGTGGTAAACCAATCCTTCCCCTATCCGTCAAAAGCCGGACAAGTCGAGGGGAAGGAAGAAATTTGAAGTATAGACTCATTCTTCAAATTTCTTTTTTAGTTCTCCTCCTGGATAGGAGGATTCAGGGGGTTAAAAAATAATCTACCTCATCCTGACCTTCTCCTATCAAGGAGAAGGAAGTTTTCTCCCTGGATAGGGAGAGTTAGAGAGTGTTGAAAACTGCGAAAGTATCTCATTAACAAAAACAATTTTGTTAAAAATTTTGACAAAAAATAATTTGTTAAATTCATTGAGAATTGTGAAAAATGTAAGCTGGAATTTTAAAAAAAATGGAGGAAAAATGAAAACTTTGAAAATCGTTTTAACGCTGGTCGTATTAGTATTGAGTATTAGTTTAAATGCTGGAACCAGAATTGAGGGACTGGGAAATTATTTTGAATATCTTATTAGAGATATTGAAACAGATATTGCTTTATTCCCTGCACATCTTATTGGATATGATAATAAACATATTCAGTTTGTAAATAATGGAAAATCTACAAAATATTACGGATTTCATGCTAAAGATATTAACCTCAGTATAATGCCTTTGGCAAAAAAAGTATTTCTTAAAATTAATGCAAATATTGCCAGTGATAACAGGCAACCCAGAATTTATCTTAGTGAACAAAACTCAAAATACTATTACTATAATAAATACGGCACTTTTTTTAGGGGTGATGATTTTGGTGCAAGCTTAATAACTACCACATTGGCACATTCATTTTCAAATAACTTTCTGGTTGGATGCTTTCTAAAATACGGAAATAACTGGAGAGAAAACATATCTGAAGATTATAAAATGACCGATCCGAACACGATTATAAACGAGGATGTTTCAGATTCCGATTTTTACGATGATTTTTATTCGGCTGGAATTAATTTCAGAATAGGCTCGAACTTAAAAACCGATATAACATTGATGTTTTCACAGAATTTCATGAATGAGAGTTACTATAATAATTTTGATTTTGTGGATTTCTATTCCAGTAGTTCAAACAACCATTCTTATCAATATATTGAAAAGAATTCGCAATATTTAGACCAGGAAACAGAAGATATTGGAATTTGTGTTTTATTGGATGTGGAAAACGATAAATCTATAAATCGTTTTTTTATGGAATCCCACTATACTCAACTGACATTTGACTTAAAACTCTACGATTCTCGTTATCGTTTGTATTATGAAAATGACGAATTAGATGATGAGCATAAAGATATTCATGAACAAGATAAAAAGGAAGAAAGAAAAATATACACTGCAACTTTGGGTTTTGGAAAGACCATCAAAAAAAATAAATGGAACCTGCATTATGGTATTAAATTTGATGGATTGTATGGTGATACAAAACGTGATGAATCTTATTACGATCTTGATTATGATCTTTATGTATATCAGGACACCATACAGATAGATTCAGTTTCTGCCAGCGGACAAAACAATTTTAAAATCAAAGATTGGAAAGCAGTATTAAAAGTTCCATTCGGAGTAAGCTATAATTTAAATAAACTCGTTCAACTTTATGTAGGAGTTGGTTTTAAATTGATAAGGCAGAAATTCGAGTATTTTGATGATAACGAATTCAATAGATGGGAAACCGACCGCTATCAATCATTTGGAGCTACCATCTCACCAATCGAATGTTTGAAAATAGATGTGAATTTTGCAGGAACTTTAACAGGTTATTCCTCCTGGCAGATAGATGTTAAATATCTGTGGTGAGGGAATTATTGAGAGTGTAAGCTGGAGTTTTGAGAAAATCAAAAAATAATTACTATTTAAAAATCGGGTTTATTCCCGCTTTTTTTAGACATAATTCGAGTTAACAAAAAATAATTTGTTAAACCAGTTGACAAAAAATAATTTGTCAAAATTCTGAAGTATATTTTTCACAATAAAAGAAATGTCCTTTCACTCTCAACATTAATGTTTCGTTTCATTATATGTCAGACATATAATAAAATGTTTTTAAAAAGTTCTTGACATATTTAGACATTAAATAAATTTTGTCTCTGTGAATTGAAATTAAAGGTGGAGGATTTAATGAGATATTTAATTGATTTGCCAAAAAATGTTATTGAAGAGATGAGGAAAATACTAAATGAGAAAGATTATAATAACATTAATGATTTTATCTTAACAGCTATTGAAAACCAAATATCATTGGAATCATCAGAAATGATTGATGAAGATCTTTTTTCATCAACTGTTAGAATACCAAAATCTTCCAAAAAAATTATCAAGGAAGAAAAGAAAATAGATTTTTCAAACCTCCTAAAAGTCAATATAACAAAAGATATAAAAATACTACCAACACCTAAAGAAAAGGAACTAAAGTTAGAAGGTATTGATTATGCTAATGATTGGCTTTGGGGACAAGTAAACAGAATATTCCCAATTAAAGTTGCGTTAAGGGTTCTTCTAAAAATGCAAAATGATTGTAGTGATTATATTAATTTAAATGAATTCTTAAAGGAAGCACCGCAGGTGGCAAAAGATTTTGGAAAGGAATTGGCTAAGATTGATGATGAAAAATCAAGAAAACGTGGTGAAAGAGTTAGCATTGCATTACCTATCGGAGAACATGAAGATAAGGCAATATCAAGGTATAAAAACCATTTCTTAGCATTTATTAGGCATAAAGATAATGCATTAGATGGAGCATTAGCACGTTTAAAATTCATTAACATGAAAAAAATTAGTGAAAATGACTTTTTAATAGGTTTAACTAAAGAAGGTTTGGAATTTGCTAAACTAAATAATCCAATTATTGATGATAATTTATATTCAAATGTAACACTATCCAAAGAAGAAAAGTTATTTTATCTAAACCATATAAAAAAAAATGTTCCAGAAGAATTAAATCCAGTAAAAACAATAATAAATTTAATATCTATAGGTTATACAGAAGTAAAAAAAATGGATAATGAAATAATGAAAATAAAAACTAATTGGACAGAAAAAACAGTTATAACCTACAGAGCTGGAGCACTTGGCAGGTTGCTTGAATTGGGTTTAGTTGAAAAAACTAAGAAAGGTGTAAATGTAACCTATAAAATATCAAAAAATGTTTCTGAATTCAACTTCACTGGAGGTAATAATGAATAATAAATCCCTTTGTATAAATCTTGCTCAATGTGAAACAGAAAAAGATGTAATCAATCTTTTAAAAGATCAAGGTTATTGGGATAATTCAACTGTATGGCGTTATTATGGCGATAATGAGAATAATTTTGCCACAATTGGGATTCAACAGAGCAAACCCGAAGCGGCAATTGTAGAGAAAATCATTAATTCAGTTGATGCTGTTTTAATGGCTGAATGTTTACGAATGGGTATCAATCCTGAAAGTTCTGAAGCACCAAAATCAATAATTAATGCTTTAGAAAAATACTTCAAAATTTATCATGGCAAACTTTCAAATATAACTCCTGCTGAAAGAAGTAATCTAGCCAAAAACATTTGTCTTGTAGCAACAGGAAAGAAATCCAACCCCTGTTATACCATCATAGATAATGGTGAAGGGCAAACACCAAACAAAATGCCGAACACTCTACTTTCAATAGGTAAATCAAACAAATTACGAATCCCATTTGTGCAGGGGAAATTCAATATGGGTGGAACTGGTGTTTTCCAGTTTTGTGGTAAATATAATCTCCAACTAATTATTTCAAAGCGTCATCCAGAGATTGTAAAACATGAACCTGATGACGAATCTTCATCCCAATGGGGGTTTACTGTTATCCGAAGGGAAAGTCCAAAACACGGTGTAAGAAGTTCGTCTTATTGTTACTTGGCGCCAGGTGGGAATGTCCTAACTTTTACAGAAGATGGTCTTCCTTTATTACCCGGTGATTATCCTAATTCATATGTCAATGATCTGAAATGTGGAACATTTATTAAACTTTATGAATACCAAATGATCGGTTTAAAAACAAATATTCTTTTCGATTTATACAACCGATTATCCCTGCTTATGCCATCAATTGCTTTGCCAGTAAGGCTTTTTGAAAGAAGAAAAGGGTATTCTGGCCATACATTAGAAACAACTCTATCAGGCTTATCCGTACGTTTAGAAGAAGACAAAACAGAAAACTTGGAAGATGGGTTTTTAACTCCACCAACAAGCAATATTTCAATATCTGGTCAGAAAATGAAAGTCTCAATTTATGCTTTTAAACGTGGACAATCGAAAAAATATACAAAAAATGAAGGGATTATATTTACAGTTAATGGTCAGACACACGGAAATTTAACTAAAGCATTTTTCTCCAGACAAACAGTAAGAATGAATAATCTCTCTGATTCATTGTTAGTAGTAGTCGATTGTTCTGATATTGATTATAGACCGAGAGAAGATCTATTTATGAATGACCGTGAACGTTTGAGATTTGGTGAACTTCGTTCAAGGATTGAAGAAGAATTAAGTTATTTATTAAAAAACCACACAGGGTTAAAAGAATTAAAACAACGAAGACTCCAAGAAGATATTGAAGATAAGTTAGGAGATTCAAAACCTCTAGCAGAAGTGATTGAGTCCATATTAAGGAAATCTCCAACACTCTCTAATCTCTTTGTAAAAGGTATCCGATTACAAAACCCATTTAAAGTATCAAAAGCAAAATCTACAGATGAATATATTGGGGAAAAATTCCCAACAATTTTCAAACTAATAAAAGGCTTTGATTTAGATAACCCTAAATTGTGTCCGATAAATAATCGTTTTAGAATTCAATATAAAACTAATGCAGATAATAATTATTTTGATAGGGATAGTGATCCAGGTAGTTTTATTTTAAATTTAAATGGGGATGAAATACTGGATTTTTCAGTAAATCTATGGAATGGTTTTGCAAATCTTAATGTTGAATTACCAAAAAATGTAAAAGCAGGTGATTTACTTCATTTTAAAAGCTTGGTAAATGATGTTAATCGAATTGACCCATTTATAGAAGAATTCTATGTGAAAGTAGAAGACGCAGTTAAAAAACAACCTAGCAAGTCAGGTCAAAGAAAACCACCATCATCTGATAAAAAAGGGGATGATGTCGAAAAATCCTCATATTTAGATTTGCCTGATATACATGAAGTGCGAATGGACAAATGGGATCATCACAATTTTAATCGAGAAAGTGCTTTAAAGGTCCTAGACTCTGGTGATGATGATTCTGGTTACGTATTTTTTATAAATATGGATAATATTCATTTATTGACAGAAAAAAAATTCAATTCAAGAATTGATAATAGGTTGCTAGATGCACGATATAAATATGGAATGGTTTTACTGGGAATCGCATTACTGAAAGATAATCAAGATTCTTCTAAAAATTGTGAGCTTGTCGACAAAGATTATGAAGAAAGTAATGTTTATAATAAAATCTCATATTTATCAAAAGTTGTTTCTCCAATTTTACTACCAATGATTTCAGGATTGGGTGAGTTACAAGAAGAAGACTTTATTCGTGAATATGAAGAAGTATGAATTAATCTTTGTATAATAATAACAAATTAAAGGAGGACTTTTATGGCAAAAAAAAGAGATACTTATAAGTATTATTTTAAGATTGGAAAAAAAGTTGTCCATGGTGGTATAACAAACAATTTGGAGCGCAGAGAACAAGAACATAAACAAAAATGGTCTAAGGGTCATATTTTCCAAGTAGGTCGTTGCACAACAGAAGAAGCAGCTAGAAAATGGGAAGAAGAGAAAGGTTTTTCTTAATCTTTTTTAAGAACTTAGCATGATATTGAAATTTAATTAACCCTACTCAATTTCTTCAAACCCGGCTTGTGTTTTGTATAATTTTACAGATTTTAACCATTGCGAAGGTTTTCAACCATTCGCAAGGTTATCAAGTTTGCAAGTTTTCCTTCGTGCCTTTGTGTCTTTGTGGCTATTTACTTCTCCGACCAGAGACCGAGTTTATTTCCTTCCGTATCAAGGAACCAGGCATAATAACCATGTTCTTCTGCTATCCGCGTTTTAGGAACAATAATTTTCCCGCCGGCAGGTTCAACTCTATCTAAAAAAACCTGCAGATTGTCACCGCCGTTAAGATAAACGATTGTTCCTTTTCCACCGGGTTCAAAACCTTCTCCTTTTACGATCGCACCGTTTACTTCGCCTTTTTCTCCCGGGAAGAAACCCATCAGGTCATTGCCAATTGTTTCTTCTTTAATATCGAATTGCATAATCTTGCTGTAAAACTTTTTTGCTCTAACAAAATCATTAACCGGTATTTCAAACCAGACAATAACTTTTTCCATTTTTTCTCCTTTATCCCGGCGTAGTTCCACGAAGCCGGATTTTTCCTAATTAAACATTAAGGATTCTGCAAAATTGGGTGTTCTTTGTCATCCTGACGAATCTTGCACGTTGTTCTTTGGAAGGATCTCCGCTTATAATGAGATTCTTCGTTAGAAACTACTTCGAAGATTTCCTCAGAAAGACAGCCTTTTTTCATTTTGCAGAACTTCCTGCTTTTAAATAAACATCATAGTCTATTTTTATCTTTTAAAAAACCTATCCAATCCAAATGCCAGTATAACCCCAAAAGCAGCAAATCCAACACCGAGCATAGTTAAAATAATGGAAATTGTTCTACTCTTACCAATAAATGCCTGCCCGATAATGCTTAGAGTTAGACCGATTATGGTAAATCTAATTGCAATTTGTTTTCTATCCTTTTTTTCTTTCATATACAGGAAAATGTATTAAAAAGGTTATATCTGACAAGATATTTATTAACCCCCTTGAATTCCCCCTTCAAAAGGGGGATAAAAAACGGGACTTTACGTCCCGTATGCTTTGAGAATACACTCAGACTGAAAATTTGGAAATAAATACAACCTTTCCCTTTGTGCCTTTGAGCCTTCGTGGTTAATATCTATTCTACAAAAATTCTAATTGTAGTTGGTGGTTTATCTTCTTCTTCAATTTCCATATAGAAAAGTTCGCCAGTTTCCCCGGATGAAGCCATGTCGAAAATCTCTTTCCAGTTGATAGAAGACATATCAAAATTTGAATTCCCGAAAGAAGCATTTATTTTTCCATTTTTAGGAATAAAGTTCAATCCGAACTTTGCCAGTTTAATCGGAATAGCAATATTGACCTTTGGTTTAGAAGAACCCTCCTGGATAATCTGGAAAACAAGACGCTTTCCATTCCCTCGAATTTTGGGGTTGGGATTTAAAGCTTGCAGAAGTTTTGCTGCCTCTTCTGCTGTTATCTTTCCTTCTGCCACCATATCGAGTATTTTTCGTTTATCTTCCATCTTATCCCTCCATTGCTTCTATAAGACGATCTGCTTCATCTGCAGTGATTTTACCATCTTGAAGCATTTGCAGGATCTTCAGACGACTGCGTTCATTTACTTCATCACGTTCCTGTTCAGAAAGCGGTTGTTCTTTTGCTTTTTCCTGCACCTTTTCCATCACTTTAGAAATACCTTCGTTTATCTTCTGTTCAGCTTTTTCTTTGAATTCCTCGCTGGAGACAGTGGCATAAACATTTTTAATATCATCCTTAACCTCTGTCATCACTTCTGCCATAATATTTTTCATGTCCGGCATTTTGATATTCTTCATTTTCTTTTTTGCTTTCTCTATTTTCTTGATGATCTTTTCTTTATCAAAATATTCATCCGGAATATTCTCCATTGCTTTATCCATTGCATCGGAAACGAACGACATATCAAACCTGAATTTACCTTCCTTCATCGGGTGGTTCATAAAACTAATGCTTCCGTGTTTGTTCTTCACGGAAATTTCCACTTTACCCGAGCCTTTCACCATTTCAATAACCTGCTTATTTCCTTCTTTCCTGCGGTCATAGTTTCCTTCTAAACCAACATGAAATCTGCCCATCTCATTTCTTGCTTCAATTTTGTAAGGAACTTCATCCGGTATGATAAGATGGATTTTCCCATTTTCATTTTCAAATTTGAATTGCCCCTTTTCAATGGAAGTAAATTCATAGTAAATGCTGCCATTTTGATTTATTATAGTAGCTTTAGCCAATTCTGAATCCAGAATGCGAATAGCTCCATTTTCATTCTTTAATTCCAGACTTCCTTTACAGCCAATTAATTTATATGCTCCATTCTCAGATTTCAGATTAAGATTTCCTTCACAATTTTTCATTTTCATTGCGCCGTTTTCTGTTTGTAGCTTTGCATTGCTGTTACAATCCAGAATATTCATTGCTCCGTTTTCTGTCCTACAGACCAGGTCTCCATTCACATGGTCCATACTGATAGCTCCATTTTCTGTTGTAACTGTCTGGATGCCATGTAGATTTTCAATCGATATCCCTCCGTTTTCAGTTTTCGCAATTATTTCAGTTACATGGGGAACTTTCAGTTCAAGCCGGGAATTCATATACCTAATATTCTCCGGTTCATTTAATTTGATGTTTAAAGTGTTCTTTTTTTTATTATATTTTGCATCAACGATATTTTCGATTGTAATTTCTTTATCATTTGCTTTTTCGAAATCGAGTTTTATAAAGAACTCTGATGTTTCCTTTTCCCAGCCAATTACTTCCAAGCCGAAATTCTCCGATCCAAACTCGACCACAAGGTTACTTTTTGTTTCGAACTTATACATTTTTTCTAATTGAATCATGATTAACTCCTTTCTTTAAGTTTTGCTATAGCTTCATCAACCGTAAGGTTGCCTTTTTCTATCTCTTCAAGAATATCTTCGGACAATCGTATTCCTGGCACTTCTTTTCCACGACATAATGTACGTGTAACTTCTGCCAGCCGGTTTTTAACTGTTGGGTAGGAAATCCCTAAAGCTTTTTCCACGATTTTAATATTTCCCTGTGAACAGACGAATACTTTTACAAATTCCTGTTGAGCCGGTAAAAGCAGGTCTAAATCTCCAACCCCGAATTTTCCTTTGATGGTAGTATCACAGTTAGAGCAGCGATACTCTACAATCTCCAGATTAGAGTTACAAACAGGGCATTGTTTTAATCTTTTATTCATATTTGCCTCCTGATTTACTTATGAAGACAAATCTCTTTTTATAATTAAATATGTCAACTAATAAATTAATATATTTAATATTCTTATTAAGATTATTAATTTTATTACATTTTTTAGAAGTCTGTTCCCTTTTGATAATTTTGGCTGCTTTTTTAAAACTAAAAAAATCTTAATTGTGAGTCTGTTCTAAAAACCATTAAAATTGTTAAAGTGCACTATTTTCCTTTTAATTAAACTTGCCAAATTTTAAAAATTTGGCAAGTTTTTACAAAAGTTCCATATTTAGGATATGAAACCTGAACTTTACTTTGCGCTGTAACATCTGCTAAAGTATTCACAACGAATAATAAGAACATCAAAAAAAAGATGCTGATTTTTTTCATAATTCATCTCCTTTTATTTTTAATTATTTTCTAATTTCCATTCCTTAATAAAACATAAAAGCTTCTCAAATTCATCAATAAAATCAGGAGTAACATCTACCTGTAAGAGTGACTTATTTTTGTTTGGAGTAGTATAATTGCACCATCCTTCAAAAGATTCCAGAAAATATCCCAGATAAATGAGTTCGTTATTTTGGACTTGGATAAAAAATCTCTTTGTTCCATCTGTTAGTTTCTTTTCGCTGGCTATTTTAAAATCCACAATAAGATATCTATTTTCTTAAAGAAATATCTAAAACTTCTTCCACTTTATCTACAAGGATCACATTCAATCCTTTCTTTATTTCTTCTTGTATCTCCTTCAAGTTAGGCTCATTTTTTTTGGGAATAATAACATTCTTTATCTTTGCTCTTTTAACTGCAATAAGTTTTTCAGCCAATCCACCGATAGGCAGTATATTCCCTGATAAAGTTATCTCTCCTGTCATTGCCAGGTTATGCTTAACTTTCTTTTTTGAAAGAACTGAAACAATAGCTGTAATGATGGTTATACCAGCAGAAGGACCATCCTTTGGAATTGCTCCTTCAGGTATATGGAGATGCAGATCGAATTTTTTATAAAAATCTTCACCTATCCCATATTTTTTGGCATGAAGCCTGGCATAACTGTATGCTGCTTCAGCAGATTCCTGCATTACACTACCAAGCTGACCGGTCAATTTCAATTTCCCGGCACCTTTGACTTTTACGATCTCAACTTGCAGAGTTTCACCACCAAACATAGTCCATGCCAGACCGGTAACTATACCTACTGCATCTTTTCTGTTAACTTCTGAATAAAGATGTTTTGGTATTCCGAGAAATTCTTCGAGGTCAGAATTTTTTATATTTACTTTCTTCCTAATTTTACCTTCTATAAATTTCTTCGCTACTTTTCGTAAAATTTTTGCAATTTGTCTTTCCAGTTCACGCACACCCGCTTCCCTGGTATAAAGTTTTATGATTTTTTCAAGAGCAGTCTTTTGATAACTAAGCTCGATTTTACCTTTGAGATCATGTTCCTTAAGGACTTTAGGAACAAGGTGTCCGGTTGCAATATTGATCTTTTCAAAGGCAGTGTAACCTGGCAATTCAATTACCTCCATCCTGTCTAAAAGCGGTTGTGGAATGGAAGTTAACGTATTTGCCGTAGTTATAAAAATAACCTGAGAAAGGTCATATTCAAAATCAAGGTAATGGTCTCTGAAAGAATTGTTCTGTTCAGGATCGAGAACTTCCAGAAGAGCAGAAGCAGGATCACCTCTGAAATCCATGCTCATTTTATCGATCTCATCCATCATAATGAGCGGATTGCAGGTGCCGGCTTTTTTCATACTTTGAATGATCACTCCAGGAAGAGAACCTACATAAGTCCTGCGATGTCCCCTGATCTCAGCTTCATCACGAACGCCACCAAGAGAAAGACGAACAAATTTTCTATCCATAGCTCTGGCAATCGATTTACCGAGCGATGTCTTCCCAACTCCCGGAGGTCCTACAAAACAAAGGATTTGTCCTTTAACCTTTTTTGCTAATTGAACCACAGCAAGGTATTCCAAAATCCTTTCCTTAACTTTGGTTAGACCATAATGGTCCTCATCCAGAATTTTCTGAGCTGTTCCAAGGTCAAATTCTTTCAGTTTTGGTTCATCCCAGGGTAAGTCCAGTATCCAGGTCAAATATGTGTGAGTAACTGAATATTCGGGTGAATATGTATTCATTCGTGAAAAACGTTTCAGTTCATCTTCAGCTTTCTTTCTGGCTTCTTCGCTTAAGTTTGCTTTTTTTATTTTCTCCTGGAAATCCAGCAGGTCTGTTCTTTCTTCTTTCGTAAGACCCAGTTCTTTATGGATCGCTTTAAGCTGTTCTGTTAAATAATATTCCTTCTGTAATTTATTAAGCCTGGTTTTAACAGTACCATCAATTTTATATTCCAACTTCAGGATCTGTATCTCTTCTACAACGATACGGTAGATCTGGCTGATAGATTCAAAGAGATCATCTATTTCAAATAGTTGCTGCTTCTTTTCTATTTCTAGTTGCATATTTGCCAGGGCATAGTAGAAAAATTCCTCAGGTCTTGTGGTTTCACTCAAGGGTATTAAAGCTTCTTCAGGAATAGATTTATTCAAATTTACATATTGTCTAAAAGCTTTTTTAAAAGAACGCAGAAGCGCTTCGACTTCAACTTTGCTTTGAGATAAAATCTTATCGATTTTCAGAAAATATGCATTCAGATAATCCTTCGTTTTGTAAAAACGCTCCACCAGTATCCTGTTATTTCCTTCAACCAGTAATCTCATGGTTCCATCCGGTAATTTTAGAACTTGTAGAATAGTACACAGAGTTCCAATTCTGTAGAGGTTTTTTGCTTTTGGACTTTCGTCATATTCTGTCTGGTGTTTCTGGGTTACGCAGATTATCTTTTTATCGCTCACAAGCGATGCTTCTGCTGCACCTATGGATTGATCCCTGCCAACCAGCAAGGGAGTAATTGTATATGGTACAACAATCGTATTCCTGAGCGGGATTACAGGGTATAAACCATAATTATTATCATTTACGAACATACCCTTCCTTGCCATTTATTCCTCCACTAATAGTTTACAAAAAAAATCCAATTATATAAGGTCAATAATTATTTTATATTTGATAAAAAAATAGCCACCGGAAAATCCAGTGGCTTATGAAGTTTGAATGCTGTTATTTTAAAAGTACTTGTCCTTCATAGTTTTAACGAAGAAGGAGCATCTTTTTCACTGCTTTATCTTTACCATTTACCTTTAGTTTATAGAAATATACACTTGTTGCTACTGATTTACCATTGTTATCTTTGCTGTTCCATACTAATTTATGAAAACCCTTTTCAAATTTATCTTTTGTGAGAGTTATAACCTTCTGACCTCTTATATTGTAAATGGAAAGCTCTACTTTGCTGTCTTCCGGTATTGAAAAAGATATTGTAGTTTCCGGGTTAAAAGGATTGGGGTAATTTTTATGTAATACACACTTTTTAACTTGAGGAATCTTATTTTGAATATGATTTCCTGTCCTAATTGATTCTAAAAGCAATTGAGTGGTTTGCAGATGACTCTCAAATGATTCTGGCTGTAAATACATCAACCTACCTGATGCCCTTCCATTTGCTTCCAGGTAGGTATTTCCAATATCAATTACAGCATAACAGGAATCTACATAGGAGTTAATTGATTACAAAGATTAACTCCGGTATCTACAACAGCTACAATTATCTGTTCTGCAGGTGGCACATCCACATCCCAGGCAGCCTCTGCTTGAACTATATCCAAAGGCCACTGATACTCAGCGTAATAATCATCATTGGGAACTTCATACAACTCGATAGCTATATCTTTATATGCATTTTCCACGTAACCTGATTTGGATTTGAATGTGTTCTTTACTATATCCAGATCAAGTGTGTCCGGGAACATACAACTATAAAAATGTTGGAAATCAGGTTCTGAAGAATATGAAAACAGGTGGATCATTTCATAAATGGAAAACTGGTTAGATAATAAATTAAACCACTCCTGGTCTGTTTCAATAAATCCTTCTCCATTAACTTCGATATAAGCAAAATCATTAAATACTCTGAAGAATATCGTACCTTCAGCATATTTTCCTTGTTCCTCGGAAAACAGGCTTACTACCAATAAAAACCGATTAAGGTTATTACTAACTTCTTGCTTGTTTTAGACATTTTTCCTCCCTGTCACGGCGTAGTTCCGAAGTCTTTCGGAACAAAGCCGGACTATTTTAACAACAGGCATTTGCCTGTTGCTGTTTGAGTTCCGCTTTTTATCCTGTAAAAGTAAATACCGGAACTGTGGTTTGACACATTCCAAAAAGCAGTATATTTTCCCGCATTTATTTTTTTATTTACGATGGTTTCTACCAATTGTCCTTTTATATTGAATATTTGTAAAAGAACATTCGTATTTTGCGATATTTCATAGCTTATCGCTGTTTGCCTGCCTTGCGATATGATAGATGGATTAGGATAGATTTCGATATTAAGTGTTTGTTCAATTTGTATCTCCTCATTACCTATTGAATTAATTTCATCTGAAAAAGTTAGGTATAATGTTGGTTTTAATTCATCATGGGGAGGGTAGCCATTGGAAGTATAAAACGCCACCAAGTCGCTTTCATAATCCCAGTCAGTATCGATCTGGAAAGCTATACGATACTGGGTTTTATCCCTGTTCAGCTCATAATCCTGGATAACGCTGGCAGTTACATCGAGATAGCGGTAACCATCTATCCCGCTTTCTGTTATTGTTCCGATATTATTCTGATAAGTATATGGGTTTCCCACATCCCCCTTTTCCCAGTCTCCTATATCGAGTTCATCTCCGTAATCTATGTGGCTCATAATACATTTAATTGTATCTCCTCCCGCTACATTCCAAACAGGGAAATCAGTGTATGTGCCTGTGGAAGCATCGTATCCACACGAATCATATTGATATAATCGTACAAAAACACTATCAATATAATAATTCTGGGGAAACTGAGGTAAATAGAAAGATATAAAAGATCTTATATAGGAATTTGGATCAGGATCAATTATATTAATACCACTATCCCCAACAAACATATCATACATCCAGTTATTAATAATGTAACCTTGCAGATTCTGGCTGAAACATATTTCACCATCCAGCAGTGGATCGGAGTAAACGGAATCGATGATGGTGTCTGCAAAGAGAAAGGAAAAAGGTAAAAGGAAAAAGGTAAAAAAGATAATGGTTTTGGTTAATGGGTGTAGGGTATTTGGTTTTGGGTATTGGGTGCTTGGTGATTGGTTCATGCTTTTCTCCTTGTCACGGCGTATCTGACCACTCATGAGTGGTACAGAGAAGCCGGACTATTTCAACAACAGGCATTTGCCTGTTCCGGTTATAGCTCCGGCGTTGATTCTATACAGATATACCCCGGAACTATAATTTTCTGCATTCCAGATAACTGAATGTTTTCCTTCATTTTGATATTCATCTACAAGTGTCTCGATTAATTGTCCTGCGATATTAAAGATCTGAAGTTTAATTATTCCCGGATAAGGAATTTGATATGATATAGTTGTCTTAGGACTGCGTCCGGCTCCTGACGGATTGAAAGGATTTGGGTATACATTTAAAATATGTGTATCTTTTACTAACTCAATATCATCAATATCGCTATTTTGGCTGTAATAAATAAAAATTATTGGTGCTCCTATATACCCGCTATTTGCACCAAACGTAATCCAGTCACTTGAATAATCCCAATCTGTTTCAATAGGGAAGCGCACTCTAAATTGACTTCTTATTCTATTTTGAGTATAATCATCTAGTACAGATCCAGTAATATTTAAATAATGAAATCCATATTCGGGACTATCACTAATAACCCCAATATTCGTATGCAGTGTTTGGGGATCTCCTGGATCGCCTGCTGTCCAATCAACAGAATCAAGAGTGTTACCATAATCTATGTGATCCATGATACAATACATAGTATCACCTCCTGCAACATTCCATACTGGAAAGACACCTTGCTCCCCATTTCCGTAAGAAATGAATTGAAAGAGTCTGACTAGCACACTATCTATTGAATAACCTTCAGGTATTATTGGTAATTCAAAACTTATATAGCTTCTCCACCGTGAATTTGGATCAGCATTTGGTCCCAGACCTGTATCTCCAGCAAAGAGATTTCCAGAGATGGTGCTAATTTCGAGTTGTTGTGTAGATTCTCTATAAAATATCGTTCCATCTAGTAAAGCGGATGAATAGACTGAATCAATCATCGTTTCTTGAGCATGAATAAAAACTAAAGAAAAAAGACTAAAGACTAAAATAACGAAAGCTTTTAATTTCATCTTTTCCTCCCTGTCACGGCGTAGTTCCGAATTCTTTCGGAACGAAGCCGGACTATTTCAACAACAGGCATTTGCCTGTCCGGGTTATAGCTCCGGCGTTGATTCTATAAAGATATACCCCGGAACTATAATTTTCTGCATTCCATATAACAGAATGCTTCCCTGATTCTTGATATTCGTTAACTAATGTTTCTATTAACTGTCCTTTGATATTATAGATTTGAAGTTTAATTATTCCCGGATGAGGAATTTGATAGGATATTGTTGTCTTTGGACTGCGTCCGGCTCCTGACGGATTGAAAGGATTTGGATAGTTTTCTATAATTATAATATCATTAGTTAATTCTGTTATGTACTCTTCAATTACATTAGTAGAATCAGATAAGTAAAATAATAATGAAGGTTTATGAGCTAAATATGGTGTTACTTTACATATTTGAATATAATCATATAGACTATCATAATCAGTATTGATTTCAAATCCTATTCTAAATTGAGATTTATTTCTTTCATTTTCAATGTCATTTATAACCTGAGTTGTTACATCAACAATGATATAACCTGTTTCTGGGTTATAGACTTCAGGGCTTATGAAAGCGAATTTTGATTCCAGTGTTTGAGGATCACCATAATCACCGGCAGTCCAATCTCCTACATCAAGATAATTGCCAAAATCTACATGATCCACACAGCACTTTATTGTATCACCACCAGGCATATCCCAAACCGGCCATTCACCCCAAATATCATTCCCAACAATATAATTTTCGTGTGTCCATAATCTCAATTTTATTGAATCCAGTTCACTTTCAATATTTAAACTATCTAATAAAAATGTAAGATATATCTTAAAAACTGCATTGGGAACTACCGGTGGTATCCAGGGTATACCGGTATCACCCATAATTAAAGCAAGAAAATCAACTTGAAGTTCATAGTTGTAATTGAAGTTACTTATCTCACCTGTCAATGGTGGACCTGCTGCGAAAATTGTATCAACAATTGTTTTTTGAGCGTAAATCAAGACAAAAGAAAAAAGACTAAAGACTAAAATAACGAAAGCTTTTAATTTCATCTTTTCCTCCCTGTCACGGCGTAGTTCCGAATTCTTTCGGAACGAAGCCGGACTATTTCAACAACAGGCATTTGCCTGTTTGGGTTGTAGCTCCAGCAATAATTCTATACATATATACACCGGAACTTTGTTTTTTCGCATCCCATATTATAGAATGTTTCCCTGCACTTTGAAATTCATTTATAAGTGTTTTAATTAATTGTCCTTTGATATTAAAGATTTTAATTTTAATTATTCCAGGGTGGGGAATTTGATAGGATATTGCTGTTACGGGATTGAAAGGATTGGGATAGTTTTCAATGTTTAGTGATTGTGATAAAATCAATTCATCATCTGTTGAATTTATCTCATCTGTAAATCGTATAAATATTTGGGGATGTTGTTGTATTACTTGTGAATTTGATGTTTTAAACACCACACTATCATCCCAGTCATCCCAATCAGTATCAATCTGGAAAGCAATCCGGTATTGGGTTTTATCTCGATTCAGATTGTAATCCTGAATGATGCTGGATGTAACATCGATATATCGGTATCCATCATCTCCGCTTTCCGTAACTGTACCGATGTTGTTTTGAAATGTATATTGGTTTCCCACATCACCTTTCTCCCAGTCTCCCACATCTAATTCATTCCCATAATCTATATGACTAAGAATGCATTTTATCGTATCCCCTCCAGTTACATTCCAAACTGGGAAATCGGTATAGTTTCCTGTTGAAGCATCATATCCTCCTGATAGATATTGATATATTCTAACAAACACACTATCAACATTATAATTTTCTGGAATTTCAGGAAGATCAAAACTAATGAAAGCTCTAAAATAAGAATTATAGTCAGGAATAATTGGAAAAACACCCCAAGTATCACCAGAAGGCATATCATACATCCAGTTATTCACAGAATAAGCCTGAGCATTCTGGCTAAAATGTATATAACCGTCCAATGCCGGATCGGAGTAAACCGAGTCTATGATGGTGTCAGAAAATAAAAAGGATAAAGGATAAAGTAGAAAGGTAAAAAGTAAAATAGCAAGTTTTAATTTCATCGCTACCTCCTAAAAAGCATTATTCTAGTAATAGTTATGAATATCTCGAACTGTTTCAGTTTAGTTTTTCAAACCCAAGTTTCAAAAGTCTTATCAATTTTCCGATGATGCCAGTTTTATGTATAATTCATTTAGCAAAAATCAAATTCTTTTTTACTAAAATAAAAATTGTGTCAATTACTTTTTTAATAAACCATCCATAGCCTGTTCCGCCTGTACAATATGAAGAGGCCATTGGTATTCCTGGTAATATTAATCATTGGGAACTTCATAAAGCTGGATAGCTATATCTTTAAAGAACTTTCCGAATCTTAGTTGGGAGAATTCCTTTGGCTGAAGCTTCGGAAAGATGGGATCACCTTCCGAAGCCTTCCTTCTGACTATATCAAATACTAAGGATTCGGAAGGTTGGATAGGGTCATAACTAATTTCTTGCTTGTTTTAGACATTTTTCCTCATATAATATGTTTTGATTTTTGTTCTTTATCTCATTAATTCTTTTTCTGCCAGCCCGTAGATGTTACGAAACCATTCAAAGAATTATGCAAACTGAATTTTCTGTAGATATCAAGTTGAATTCTATATTTATCTTACTTTGCAAAAGGAAATTATTGAAAATAAATTGTCAAACTTTTTTTATTTTAAAGTTACTTGTGCAATTATCTATCTCCGCGAGAATTCAAACGGATCAAATTCATAACCAATGGAAAGATAATAATAGTCTTTCTTATCCTCATCTACAGCAGCACCCACCCGGATTGGTCCAAAAAAAGTTCTATATCCAATTTTTATGCCTGCAGCTCTATAAAGGAATTTCTCCGGTTGCCAGTAATCCACATTTCCCAGGTTCAAAATATTCATTTGCAGATCACAGAAAAGGTTCCTGATAAACCTAAACCTTAAAGCTAAAGTATTGATTTTATAAATGGGAGCACTTCTCTCGCGAGAGTATAAACCCATATAACTATCTATTCCACCAATATAAAATGGGTCAAAATCATCGTCATATTTCCTGAAATGGGAGCCGTATTCAAACTGGTATTTCACTGAGAAATTTTCTCCAAAAGGCAAAAGTAAACGCAATTTAGAATAGAATTTCTTATTACCAGCATCACTGTAAACACCTTTTTTTGCAGTTGTATACTTGGCAATAAACTGAGTTCCATGCATTGGAAATACATAATCATCCAGGCTTTCATGATACAATTTCAAGCCAATTCCTGTTGAATTAAATTCTGAACCTTCGAATTCAGCAATATCCCTGTACAGCCGAGATTTAAAGGTATAAATAAAAGCTTCTGCAATCACAGCTTCCTGAGCAAATAGACCAATACCGGAAGTACCTCCATATTCAAGAGATCTCACGCTTTTCATTTTCTCATGTTCTTCATTATATGAATAGAGTCTGTGTTCACTTATATAAGGGAAAATACGAAAATATATTCCCCATTGTTTCCCGAAATTCTTCACATAATCCAGGTTGACTTCTTGTTTATCACCCAATTGTAAATTCAGAAGCAACTTGGAATTCCGCTGAATCATATTATTCAGATCAAGTGTTATACCTGCAACTATTTCATTATTATCGTTGTAGCTCAGGCTGAAGCCAAGCTGTTTCCTGTCTTTTTCTTCAACAATAATATTTAAAATATAGTCTGTACCCCTTTGTTTAATTACAGGATAGATAATTGTGAATAACTCGGAATTGAATGCTCCTTCTATTGCATTTACAATTTCATTTCTGGAATAGAATATATTACTGTGCAATCCCACATATTCTTTTATTTTAGTTTTACTGAGGTGTTTATTTCCTGTTACATAAATTCTGGAAAAATTTATCTTTTCAGGAAGAAAGTTTAGCTCAGGGGTTTTTCTTTCCCTTTCAAAGTTGAACTGGTTTTCCGCAAAATATTTTTGGGCTGCTTCTTCTCCAAAGTTGATAATTTCTTTTTTCTTATTAAAATCAAGTATTGAAATATCTTCCAACTGAGGTTCAATTAGAATATCACAGAATTGAATTGATTCATTAATATTTTTCGTAATATGCAAATTAATTGTCTGATCCAGTACATCAATCAGAGATACTAATTCATCTTCTCCCTTCAAACCAGTATTTGTCTTAACACCGATAACAAAATCAGCACCCATTTCTTTAACTACTTCTGTTGGAAGATTTGCCAGAATACCACCATCCACGTAAAGTTGATCCTGCAATTTAAAAGGTTTAATCACAGTAAGAAAGGACATCGAAGCACACATGACCTCATGAATAGAGCCGTTAGAAAATATTTCCATCTCACCATTTAAAATATTAGTTGCAATACAACGGAAAGGTATGGCAAGTTCATCAAAATTTTTGATATGAGCGACCGGGTAAGTTATAGTAAATAATTCATTGATTAGATTATTGCCGGATAAAAAAGCCTGTGGAAGTTTTGGAAGGAAGTTCTCATCCAGAGCGAAGAAATAATTTGCATAGGGCTTCCAGCGTTTTTGACCCACGTAAACATGTTCACGGCAAATCTTTTCATCAAAGATATCATTCCATTCCAGTTTAAGGATGATTTCTTCAATTTGTTTGCCTGAATAACCCATTGCATAAAGACCCCCAATAATCGCTCCTGTGCTTGTGCCAGCTATATAATCAATAGGAATCTCAAGTTCATCTATAACCTTAAGAACGCCAATATGAGCCAGTCCGCGAGCACCACCACCACTTAAAGCAAGTCCTATCTTTTCCTGACAGAAAATATTCAATGCCACCATCAAAAAAAGAACAACCAAATTTATTCTTTTCATATTAACAGTACTCCAAC
>DAOVQH010000151.1 GCA_030628755.1 Candidatus Cloacimonadota bacterium
CCTGAAAAAACTCAGGAATTCTACGCTGTTTATGTTCAAGACTTCAATAGAATGCAATTTGAATGGTCATTACCTACATTCACAGACGATATGTATTATCATCGGGTTTATATGTTGGAGAAGAAAGACCTTGATAAATTTGCTAAATACATCGAGTATATCAAAGAAGTGGAGCTAAACGACCTGGCAATGAAAGAAGATTCAACTATAGTGGCACTCGATAAAGTTGTTGAAAATCCTGCTCAAATGATCTATCAGAGATATTCAAGTTATCCTTATACTCCATCTAAAACCGTATCCATAGATATTATGGATGGAAAGATTACTCGAGATAAACCTTATCCAAATGTATTTACAGGTGAGGAGCGAGATGTAAATGTAGATATCGATGTTAAAAAAATCGAGGATTACTACTTTGTGTTTTCTCTCTATGATCATGCTCAATATGAAACATTCTCTGAAGTTTCTTCAGTTGATATTGTAAACTCCTCTGACCTTCCAAAAATTCCTCCCTTTAAAATAAAAGATCGTGATGATGATAAAGGTGATTACAATACTGTTATGTGGGGAAAACCTGTAGTTTATCTTACAAATTCCACCTACTTGAACGAATCTAAAACAAAACTTCTTGTAAACTATGAATTCAAGACAAATAAGGATTATAAAATCCGAAACATCTTCTTTAAGGTTTTTGATGAAAGTGGTAATGAAATTGCAAAGATAAATGAATTTTACCAGGATAAAAAAATAAAAATAAAACTTCCAAAAGACAGTGATAAAACACAAACCCTCTTCTTTGAAATGACCTTTAAATGCAACAACGATGTAGGTGATGACTATATTCTTACTCAAACTTTAGCTTTTGATGAACAAACAAAATCCCTGTACCCGGGTAAAATTTTTCTTGGTGATGAGGATTTATTAAAATATTCTTACTACGTTTATAAACATAACTACTCTGACGAAGAATGGCGACTATCAAAAAAAGTAGCGGGTACCCAAAGAGAGATCTTCGATAATGTAAGATATAAAAACTCTCATTTTAAACTGGTTAAACATTATGATGTTGAGAAAAATCTTTTCCTGGTTAGACCTTCATTTTCTGTTAAACACCGTGAAGATGAAATGGATAAATCTGTAGGTTCGAATCTTTTCCCCTCAGAAGTTGAGAACACTTTAAAAACATATAAGGAAGAAATAGTAAAAATAACTGCAAGCAAAGACACACTCGAAACTGAAGAAGAGTTAAAAGATGCTGACATAGCAATCAAAGACTATCAAGAACGAATAGATCTTATGACAACCAATCCAATACTGGAAAAAGCTGCAAGTATAAAAAATCCAAAGAAGCGAATAAAGTTCCTGGATAAAGTACGTCATTATGCAAAAAATACATTTGCATATAAGATCGTTAAAACAGATGGAAAAGGTCATTTTTCGGAAACAGATGTTTATGTTCGTGAAGATATAAAACCAAGAGATGAAAAAGATAAATTTTTCGCATACTTCTCAGGCTTTGGCAAAGACCATTTCCACCCACGTTCGAACTGGTTTAATAAAAAAATGTTACCTGCATTGATCACTTCTCTTGTTTTTGGATTGCTCGTATTTGCTCTAATCAAGAAAGCAAAACAGGGTAAGGATTTATTTATTCGTCCAATTGCTGGCATTCAGGAAATTGATAATGCTATTGGTCGTGCAACTGAAATGGGTAAACCTATTCTATTTGTTCCGGGCACATCAGGCATTAGTGATGTGGCAACCCTGGCTGGATTGGCGATCCTGGGTAAAGTAGCAAAGAAAGCTGCGGAATATGATACAAAAATTCTTGTTCCATGCCGTGATTACCTGGTACTTCCCATTGCCCAGGAAATTGTTAAAGAAGCACATTTTGAAGCAGGACGACCTGACACATATGATAAGGGTAGTGTATTCTTTATCACAACCGCTCAGTTTGCCTTTGTTGCTGGTGTGAATGGAATAATGGTTCGTGAAAAAACAGCCACTAATTTCTATATGGGAATGTTCTGGGCAGAAGCTCTTCTTATGACTGAAACCGGTAGTGCAACCGGAGCAATTCAGATATCCGGTACAGATGCAGTAACACAGATCCCGTTCTTTATTACCACCTGCGACTATACCCTTATTGGCGAAGAATTATATGCAGCTTCTGCATATTTAGCAAGAGAACCCTTACAATTGGGAACACTAAAAGCGGTGGATTATTTGAAAGTGTTAATTTTATTCTTTTTGATAACAGGAACAATACTTTCAACAACACACTTAACATTCCTGATAAATTCATTCCCGGAGAAATAGGAGGATAGATGAAAAGACAAATACCATTATTAATAGTAATAATTCTCGGATTTATATTCGCTATACACACGTTTGTTCCGCACAAAGTATCTGCAGATTTTTTTGACTGGTATCAGACCTGGATAAAAGCAATCTCCCCCTTCATGGTTCTACTGGGAATAATGAGTTTAACAATGGTCCATTCCACAAAAATAAAACGTAAGGTTCCTAACTGGCAATATAGTGTTGTTACATTGCTCTCCTTAGTTGGTACTGGTGCTGTAGGTTTTATCTGGGGAACTCAGGAAGGTACTCCTTTCATGTGGCTTTTCAAAAACGTGCAAATGCCAATGGGTGCAACCATGTTCTCTCTGCTGGCATTCTATATCGCATCTGCTGCTTATAAAGCATTCCGGGCACGTTCAGCAGAGGCTACTGTCCTTCTTGTTGCAGCTATGATCGTCATGCTGGGTCAGGTTCCAATTGGTATTAAAATCTCCAAGTGGATTCCTGAGATTTCAAGTTGGATACTTAACGTTCCAAACCTGGCAGCAAAAAGAGGGATAGCTCTTGGTGTGGGCTTAGGAATGACAGCTACATCACTCAAAATTCTGCTTGGAATTGAACGTACCTATCTGGGTGGAGGTGATTAATATGGCTGAAAAGAAAATAAGCTTTTATGAAAGAATGCAGGCCTTGGATAGAAGGTATATTTACCTTGTTGTAGCTCTGGCTATTATTATTCCTCTATTAATTCCATTCAATTCCAAAACTTATGTTACAGAACCATCTGAAAATATTTACAAAAAGATAGATTCCTTTGCAGGCAGAAAAGACAGAGCAGTTCTTCTATCTTTTACCCATGATGCTTCCACAATGGCAGAGCTCTTCCCTATGGAAGTTTCAATTTTAAGACATTGTTTTGAAAGAAATATTCTGGTTTTCACAATCTGTTTCCTTCCACAAGCTAAGCCGCTCATGGATTATGCTCTTCAGACAGCGAAAGAAGGTTATGAAGTACAATCTGGAATAGATTATGTCAACTTTGGATATAAACCCTGGGCTATATTCGTTCCATTGCTTCTTAAGATGGGTGATGATATCGCTGAAGCTGTGGAAACAGACGACGAAGGTAGAATTGTGAATAACCTGGAAATTATGAAAGAAATAAAGAACTACAATGAGATGAACTTGATAGTAGATTTCTCCGGTTCCGCTGCAGGGCTTCGCTGGATAACATACGCAAGAGCAAAATTTGGAGCTAATGTAGCTCTGGGGGTTACTGCTGTGATGGCTGCTGATAATTACATTTACCTCCAATCCGGGCAGCTTACCGGCATGTTGGGCGGTCTTAAAGGAGCAGCTGAATATGAAAAACTTGTCGATGTATTTGCTACTCACAAGGAGCTAGATGAGAATGGCATTTTGAAACCTGCTCCCCGTGAATTCAGTAAAGAGATTATTAAAGAAAGCTGGATTAAGATGTCCGATATCAAAAACCGTCAGCATAAAACTGCCCGTATCGGTATGAATGCTCAAACTGTTGCCCACATAATGATAATCGTTTTTATTGTTCTCGGAAATATTGGATACTTTGTAAGCAAAAGAAAAACAGAGAAGGTAAGTTAGGAGGAAGATATGTCATTTGAAACAATTAGTAATTTTATTGCAGCGTTCTTTACATTGAGTATATTCTCATTCTTATATAAAGATAATCCATTCTACAAATTTGCTGAAGCGGTTTTCATCGGGGTTTCAATGGGATACGCAATTCCCCTGATTTACAAAGATGTTTTTACCCCCTTTGTTTACAGACCTATTTTTGTAGAAAGTAAATTCTGGATACTAATCCCTGCCTTAATGGGTTCACTTTATGTATTCAGATTCTCCAAAAATCTCAGTTGGTTATCCCGTTACCCAATTGTATTTGGTATGGCTATTGTAGGTATGGGTGTTCCACTTTCAATGCACTCTTATGTGCTTGTTCAGATGAGAAGTGCCATGTTACCTTTTGATAACATCAACACCATACTTATCTTTATCGGGACAGTTTCTATCCTGCTGTATTTCTTCTTCTCGAGGGAACATAAAGGAGTTTATGGAAAAGTAACAAATGTGGGTATCTGGTATATGATGGTAGGATTTGGAGCGTCATTCGGTTACACAGTGATGGCACGTATATCCCTTCTCATTGGAAGGATACAATTCCTTCTGGGAGATTGTTTGGGATTAGTTAAATAAACAAGAAATAATAATTAAAGCCCTGATTATTTCGGGGCTTTAATTTTTTACATTTTTTCCAATATTTCTACAAGTTGTTCGGTTTGTTTTATTTTACTATATTTTTCTATTTCTCTGGTAGGTGAAAAAGTCTTTCCCTCTTTCCATTCTTTGTATTTTATCTCAATAAATTTTGCAATATCATCCACCTTATCATAATCGAACATCTTTCCTCTTTTAGTCTCTTTTAAAATTTTTGCTGCGTCACCGTCTTCAGGACCAATTCCCAGAATTTCGACACCGGAACCAAGGTATTCAAAAATTTTCCCTGTTGATATACCTCTATTATTCCCCACACTATTAATTATCAGCAATAATAATGAGGAATTTACAAGCACATTTATCATTTCTTCATGAGGAATATATGAATGGAAATTAACAACCATATTCTTATCCAGTTTATCAATAATTTCTTTGACATCATTGGCAATGTTTCCCCAGAAGTTTATACGGATTTTAGTTAATTTCTTCTCTTCAATTAAATGATTAACAGCTCTCAAAACCGCTTCAGGATTCCTTTCAATTGTAATATTCCCAAAATAATTAATATCAAAATGTTTTTTTATTTTCTGCTTTTTTATACCTTTGAAGTCATCGGGATCAAAGCCATTTAAAATTAGCTCAGATTTATCTTCTGCTTTAAAATTTTCGATGATATCGGAATTAATTGCAACGATTTTGTCACAACTGTTTATTACTCTTTTTTCCAGATTTCTATCAATTTTATTCGTTATAGAAAGTCTTTTTACTTTATCCAGATAATCAATATTCGTCCAGGGATCACGGAAGTCAGCTATCCATTTGATATTATATTTTTTCTTCAGCTTTAATCCAACCAGGTGTGTTGAATGTGGTGGTCCGGAAGTAACAACAGCATCATATTTATCAGACAGAAGTTCCTTTCTTGCAGCTTTGAAGGCGTACCTATTCCATATCTTTCTGGCATCGGGAACAACCAGATTCAATCTTATCCAGAGAGACATTTTTTTCAAGAACGAATCACCGGGTTTGATCTCCAAGCTACCATAAGGAACATCTAAATTTTTACCACAAAGAGTTTTGAAAAAACCACCAAATGTGGGTGTTTTTGTTCGTATAACTTTAACTTCAGCAGAGACCTCAGCCAGTAGTGATTCATCGATGGCAGGATAATCACCACCTATTGTAGTTATCACTGTGGGCTTCCATCCAAACTGAGGGAAATATTTAACGAACTTCAGCCAGCGTTGAACACCTGCACCACCTGCAGGAGGCCAGTAGTAAATAACTATCAGAATTTTTTTCATAACTTTTTTACCTTTGACAATATTGCAGATTGCTTAGTTTTTGTCCAAAAGTTTTATTATTGGTTATAAACAATGAGAGCAATCGAGAGAAAAGTTTATCAAAAAATAACAGATAAAGGCATCACCTTTGACAACGTATTGGAGATTATCGATAGAACCAGCAGGCAGGAAATGAAGAAAAGCTTTCCAGATGATTGTCATTTTCAATCTGATAAATATTTTGCAAAAATAATTCTGGATTCACTTCTAAGATATAAACTCATCAGAAAAGATGGGAATAAATTCTTCAAGGTAGAGAAAAAAGAAAAAAGCGCAAAAGAGTAGGGTTCTTTTTCCAAGCTAACCGAAGATTTTGTGAATTTGTTTTTTCTTCTCTCGTTCCAAAGCTTCTCAGTCTGTGTGAAAATGATTTCTTTAAGTTACAACGACCCCCATTCCCACAGTGAAATAATAAAAAAGAGATTTCACGTGGTAAACTAACCCTTCCCCCTATC
>DAOVQH010000268.1 GCA_030628755.1 Candidatus Cloacimonadota bacterium
GTTGAGGTAACACCTTGCACACCGATCCTGATAACACCAAGATCGATTGGGTGATTCGTATCAAAGGTAAGTTCCAAATTCCCATCTGCTGGATACAAGCGGATGTAATCTGCTGCCCAGCTATTTGTGCTGCTTGTATTTCCTGCTGGATAGGAAGAATGAGTAAATACAGCATTGAAATTCGGCAAGTTCAAGTTTTCATAATAATATAAACTATCTTCCACATCAGGATCATCCAGGAAATTTGCAATAGTCCAATCAACAAAAATCTCTTCAAAAGATTTATCGATATTATTTGCTATTAACTGATTAGTTATACCAGCGATACTGTTTGCAGGTTCCCAAACAATATCTTTTATCAGACTATCAGGTGGAATATCGTAATGTTCTTCCAGGTATGTGAAATACAACATCACTTTTACATAATCGGCAAAATCCTGGTTCCATTCGGTAAGTGTATTATCAGGGTTATTCGGGAAATCAACGATTGGGTCAGGTAGCCCGAAATAGACCATAGCCAGTTCAGCACAACCTTCGTCAACCCAGGTGTCTTCGTTTATATCTCCACCCCAGTGGATCATATGCTGAAGCTCGTGTGCTAAAACTGATATTCTTATCAGGTCGGTTGGATTGAGGGGGAAGCAGGTCATGTATATCATTTCACATTCGTTGCTGTGTCCAGGTGGATTCATCTGTTGTGCCTGTTGTTCAGTAACTTGATTATACGCACTGAAATACCCATCAAAACTTGTACCCATAAAAGAACCTAGAGCAGAATAGAAAACGATTATCTTGGGATCATTATCGAGTTCATCGGGAATAGGTCCGAACATGGTTTCATCCATTTCGATAACGCCATATTCCGTTGAATTCAATGTATAATCTTCCAGGTAGGGCATTATCAGGTCAACGTCGCTCTGATCCATATGCACATTCCATTGATCATCTGCCACAAACAGGTAACAGTGGTCTCCCACAGCTCTGCAGGTAGCTGCTGGTTGTATCCATAAAGGCGGCATCACGGTTAGATCCCATGCCCAAAAAACTACCTGATCACCAACCACATATTCTCTGGAATCTCTGTTTTCTTTGAGATACTTGTGATAATCAGAATCTTTGAACTGAGCCGTTTGTCTGGCAATATCTCTCTTTAATTCCTCTAATTGCTCCAGCGTATTCGCAGAAAGCAGTAAGGTAAAAATCAAAAAACTGATTATAATAAATAACTTTTTCATTACTCCTCCTTATTTTTTTCTTCTAATGGGTTCTAAAAGTCTCAAAACCTGACAGGTTTCCTCTCAAAACCTGTCAGGTTTTCCCTTTGTTTTATCTCCAGATTGACTTCTCTCATTTCTCTCTCATTTTATCTTTCATAATTCTTTCATAATATTTTTTACACTACATTTTTTATTCTAATAAAGAACCCTCGATTTCTTTTACCATTATTAAAAGGTAAGCCCTGTTTTCTTTACTTAATTTTTTACCTGGTTTTAAAAAGTCAAGAAGCAAAATATACATAAAATGTTTAGAATGCAAATCCAGAAAATATTTATTGAAAGTTCCACTTTCCAGAATTACCTTTTCTTCATACAGAATGGATTTCCTCAAAGTTGTTACATGTTTCTGTATTCTTTCATTCATTATTTCCAATAATTGTTTATTTTGTAAGTCCTTTTTGTTACCAATCGGTACAGGAAGAAATTGCACATCAGGTTTCAACCCGGATATTAACATCTGAATCAGTATTTCATGTCTTATTGAATTCTTCTTTTCAGAGTCTGCTATTTTCTGCCTGATGTTACTACACTCGAGCGTCATTTCCAATAAAAATTTCCTGTAGACACTAACTCCGGTAACCGTTTCCGGGATCTTTTTTGATGTTTCGTTAAAAACAGCTAATAAATCTATGGTTTCTATTAGATTTGAATCCAGTTCTTGTAAATATTCCTCATTAAGTTTGTTTTGCTTTTTGGAAATATCATTCTCAGAAAAGAGCAAATTCGAAAAGACAATCGTTAATAAAAGTAATATAATTTTATTTCTCATTTTAAAAAGGAGAAACCTATTAATGACTTCTCCTCATTCATATAATTTTAGGATATATTTATTTCATTGATTCCCTAATAACCTGAGCTAATCGTTTAACACCTTCGATATTATTTTCTTTTGAAGAAAACGAAAAATTAATTCTCATCGTGTTTTGTCCACTTCCATCACAATGGAACACTGAGCCTTTGACAAAAGCAATTTTCTTTTTAATAGCTTTCTGGAAGAGCTTGTCAGCATTCATATATTCTGGTAAAGTAACAAATAAAAACAATCCACCTTCAGGATTTGTCCAGGTTACACCTTCGGGCATATATTCCTCAAAAGCTTTAATCATAACTTCTTTTTTCTCTTTATAAATCTTAATTGTTTTCTTAAGATTTTCACCGAAGTATCCCTTTTCAATATATTTTGCTGAAATCTTTTGAACAAAAGGAGATGTACAAAGGTCTGTTCCCTGTTTTGCCATCACAAATTTATCAATGATTTCCGGGTGAGCAATCACCCAGCCAATCCTGAATCCGGGAACGAATATTTTGGAAAAAGTTCCAAGATTGATAACATGACCTGTATTATCCAAAGCATACAAACTAGTCTGGTCTTTACCTTCAAACCGAATCTCTTTGTATGGACTATCTTCCACAATAAGAATGTCATATTTTTTTGCAATTTCCAAAATCTCTTTTCTTCTGAAATCAGGAATAGTTACACCTGCAGGATTCTGGAAATCGGGAATAACATAAATAAATTTTGGCATATCATTTTTTGCTTTCAGTTCAGCCAGTTTTTCCTCAATTATGTCGGAACGCATTCCATGTTCATCGAACTTTATTCCCACCATGTCAGCGCCATAAGCATTAAATGCACTTAATCCACCCAGATAAGAAGGTAAACCGACAAAAACTTTATCTCCACGATTGATGAAAACCTTTCCAAGAAGATCTAATCCCTGTTGCGAAGCGGTTGTAATAAGCACATTTTCTTTGGTTATATCGAAACCATCATTCCTGTAATTTTCAGCAATTTGCTCACGAAGTTTATTGTCACCTTCTGTAGCTCCATATTGAAGAGCAATAGTACCTTGTTCTTCAAGAACTTCTTTTACAACTTCAAAAAGCTTTTCTACAGGAAAAGTCTCAGGAGCAGGAAGCCCACCAGCAAAAGATATAATATTAGGGTCCTGAGCCAATTTCAGGAGTTCACGAATCGCAGACCTTTTCATTCCCTTTGCACTATCAGAAATAATTTCTTGAAAGTTACTAATCATTTTTTCTCCTTTTATTTATCTTTTTTCCTAAATAATATTTAAAGCAAGTTTATGTCCATAAAAATTTAACTTAACCTTTCAATCTTTCAATTTCTTTTTTAATTTCTTCGATAACTTCTGGATTTGCGATTACTTTTTTATTTCCTTCCTTAATTGAAAATATATAAAAAACTTTGCCACCAAATTTCTCAGTAAATTTTCTGTGTGTATTTTTTTGAATTTCCTTTTCTTTAAATATTTGTGATAATTGAATTCCTTCGTGTAGAGGTTTTATTTGAAGTCCGATAAACTTATCTTTGATCTTAATGAAAAAATCCACATTGTACAATCTATCCCATTCAACAGGAGCTGGCTCGATTTTAATGTTTAGGGTATTTTGTAATTGACCATAAATTGTCTGAATTTTCCTTTTAATAGCTTCGTGTGTTACAGTATATTTACGGTCGTCTATATAATAAAAGGACTTGTTTGTAATAGTTAATTCTCGA